>JBBSPH010000343.1:0-2705 GCA_038258985.1 Flavobacteriales bacterium | reverse complement strand
TGCGGAACAAAAATGCGGCAATAGGCGGTATCAAAAACAGTGCGATGAGCAGCGATGCGGAGAGTGCCATGGTTTTAGTAAATGCCAGCGGTCTAAACAATTTTCCCTCTGCACCTATCATGGTGAATACAGGTAGAAAACTGATAATTGTTGTCAACACTGCGGTAAGGATAGCTCCAGAAACCTCGGCAGTTGCATTATAAACAACCTCATTCATCGTGAATGGCGTTCCATCTTCCCGCAATCGCAGCTGGTCGTCGTCCATATGTCGGATCATATTTTCGGCAAGGATGACGCCCACATCGACCATGGTTCCTATGGCGATCGCAATTCCCGATAGGGCAACGATATTAGCATCAACATTAAAGAGTTTCATCGCAATGAAAACCATCAGAACGGCAACGGGCAACAATCCAGAAATTAAAATAGAGGCTCTCAAATTAAATACCATCACGATGATCACTAGAATCGTAATGAGAATTTCCAGCGTGAGTGCCTCATTAAGTGTTTCTAGCGTTTCTTGAATAAGCTCCGTACGATCGTAAAAAGGAACGATGGTCACTTGGGAAGTCCTACCGTCTGACAAAACCTTAGAAGGCAGTCCAGAAGATAACTCATTGATCTGCTCTTTGACATTATTGATGACCTCCAACGGATTAGCTCCATAACGAGCCACGACGACGCCACCTACAACCTCTGCACCTTCCTTATCTAAGATTCCACGTCTTGTGGCTGGTCCCAAATGAACCTGAGCAATATCGCGGATTTTAATGGAGGTGAAGTTTTCAGAATCCACTACGGCACTTTCAATATCATCGATGGATTTGATGTAACCCAGTCCTCGCACGAGGTATTCTGCTTGATTGATTTCTAGGGTTTGCGCACCTATGTCCTGATTGCTCTCTTTGACCGCCTTGACTATGTCACCCATACTCACATTGTACTGGCGCATTTTCTCTGGATCAATATCTACTTGATATTCTTGTATATAACCTCCTATGGAAGCCACTTCTGAGACTCCGCTAGCAGATGACAAACCATATTTAACGTAGTAATCCTGAATGCTGCGCAGTTCCTGCAAATCCCAACCGCCAGTCACGTTGCCGTCCTTATCACGACCTTCCAGCGTATACCAAAAGATTTGTCCAAGACCTGTAGCATCAGGCCCTAGGGCAGGATTGACACCTTCTGGCAGCAGGTTTGCTGGAAGTGAGTTGAGCTTTTCCAGAATACGGCTGCGCGACCAGTAGAATTCTACATCTTCCTCAAAAATGATATAGATACTGGAAAAACCAAACATGGATGTACTACGGATGGTCTTTACTCCAGAAATTCCCAGTAATGACGTTGTTAACGGATAGGTGATCTGATCCTCAATATCTTGAGGAGATCTGCCATCCCATTCAGTATAAACGATCTGTTGGTTTTCGCCTATATCAGGAATGGCATCAACGGCCACAGGATCACTAGGAAGCAAGCCAGTGTTCCAGTTAAACGGTGCAACGACGATTCCCCAACCTACAAAAAGGGCAAGGAGTAAAACAGCGACAAGCTTGTTCTCAATAAGAAATTTGATGGCTTTGTTAAGCATGTAATCTGAGAATTAGAAATTTGAGATACTACGTTGCGAGACAAGCAAACGCAGATGATGCCCAGAACAGCGCTGCTGTCGGGCTACAATCAAAAAATCTAATGGATCAGATTAAAAAAGTCTGGTGCAGCACCTGCACATCCCGTTTGAGAAAGGGCGGCGAGTGATCAACGAAAGAAACATGGGAAGCGGTTTCTTCAAAAAGTGATAGATAGGAATAGGTAAAGGAGGCAACAAATAGTTGTTGCTCTAAAGAAAATGAGTCAAATGAAATCTTGAGGTTGTCTTGGCCCTGTTGGACTATCTGTTGATCAGAGCAACAAGATTTTTGGCTTAATGACGGGTTTTCGCAGTCTGAATCTACTTTCGCTATTTCCATTCCGCAAGTCTGAACTTGTTCAGAAAAGGAAAAATCCACCAAGGTTTCTCCACAATAATGCATATCCACACTAAATGACATAGTGGTCAAAAGGACAACTACCACCATGAACAGGGATAATGATTTGTGGATGAATGATTTCATTGGCGGTAAAATTAAAGAATTTCTTTAATGGAAGGCCGGTCTTTATGTTATTTTCTTATCAAGGAAGAGGAACTTTAAATTAAAATCTCCTAGTTACTGGTAATTTTTTGATGTGATTAACAGCAAAAAGGACCTTTGTAAATTGAAATTTGAAGCGCTTTATTTGCCGATGCAGAATATTCAATGTGTTGTTATTACTAGGTTAGGAGCCTCATGGGTGGAGGATAGGTGTACAAATATTTCTAAAAAAGCTCCGAAGTAATCGGTTTTTTTGTGCTGAATAGGTTATGATGAGACTAATGAAAAAGTAGGTCTTTAAAAAAGTCTCTTGGTTCTTCAAGATAACAAGCCGTAACAGGTATTAGGTGCGCGGCTATTAAAGATTGAAACGGCAGCATAAGAGGAGGTGTTATTATCGTATCTACAAAAAGTTCACTAAACAAAGCTAAAGTAATTGGACCTGAGTACTGATGATTACATTACACTCCATTAACATTTATAAGAGCTTCATTCCTAATTAAAATAAGTAGTGTACTCAGAACATACTGTTGGCTAGCGGTTTAGTATAAAAAATCCATGTTTTAGAATTTT
>JBBSPH010000342.1:0-2723 GCA_038258985.1 Flavobacteriales bacterium | reverse complement strand
TTCCAATTTCAATCCTGCCTCGCGAGCAAGTACTAAAAGTTTGCGCGCTACATCGTTACCCGACAAATCTTCCCTTGGATCTGGCTCTGTAAATCCATTATTCAAGGCATCTTTTACAATTTCAGAAAATGGAACTTCTTCGTGAGAAAACCGATTAAAAATATAGCCTAATGATCCAGAGAAAACGCCATTGATGGCAAACAACTGCTCACCGCTGTTGTAAAGATCTTTGACCGTTTGGACGATGGGTAATCCTGCGCCTACATTAGTTTCATATTCAAATTGAAGGCTTTGGGATTGAAGCATTGACCGCAATTGATCATAAAAGGGTTGCGAGAGTGTATTGGCAATTTTATTTGCCGTTACGATATGAAATCCTTGTTGGGCAAGCTCTGGGTAGCACTGCGACAACTCTTTACTTGCCGTCGCATCTACTGCAAACTTTGGTAGATCATGACTCTCTGAAAACCGGTAAAAGCTATCCGATTCTCTTGCCTCTCCGTTTTCTGCAAAGGCTGCTTTCCAATGTTCGTCAATCCCATGGTGATCGAGCAATACTTTCTTTGAATTGGCTAATCCAACAATTCTCAAATCCAGTTGGTGTTTTTCTTTGAAAAAGGATTGGGAATCTATAATCTGTTTGATGAGTTTGCTCCCAACATTTCCCAAACCGAATAAATATATATGTATGGTTTTCATTTTATTTTTTATACTGGTAAATTGATTTGTGATGAATTTTAAGCGTCTACGGTTTCAAACTGTCTAGCTAGAATTCCGGAAAGTAAATTCTTTACCTGATCGTGCTCGATTAAAAATGCATCATGACCGTGCAGACTTTTGATCTCATGATAATTAATAGAATGCTCTTCCTTAAGCAATTCATAGGTATCTCGATCTTCCTGTGCTAGAAAAAAACCATCACTATCCACGGCGATGAGTTCTATTACAGTTTTGGTAGATCCTGCCAGTTTTTCAATCTTTCCGTCAAATTTTTCTACCGCGTTTGTAGTCCATAACAATCGGTTGAGTAGTCGATAGGCAGGGAGTTCAAAGCGTTGTTCGAGAGCTTTCCCGTGATAATCCAACCAATTATTGACTGCAAAAGAACCTGCAATTTGCGCTCGTTCAAACTTGGATTTTAATCCCTGCGGCGATCGATAGAATGTCATGGCATGCTGGCGGGCAACCTCGAGAGGCTTACTGGAACTTTCCAAAATCGATTCCTGTACATGACAGCAAGCGATCAACCAGTCTGTTGCTTTCCAGTCTGCCGCGATGGGCACGATGGTTTTGAATAATTTTGGTTCAATAGCGATCATTTCCCACAATAATGCGCCGCCTATGCTGCCACCTATACCTAGGTCAATTGTTGTGATGTTTAATGATTGTATCGCTTTCGCGAAAGCGAGCCCAACATCTGCCAGACACCAGTCTTGGTAATTGTAGATCAAACGGTCGACAGCACCATCAAATCCATTGCCCGGAATATCCAGAGATAACAGCGTAAACTTATCTGTATCGAGCACTTTTCCAGCGCCCACTAATGGTTCCCACCACTTGTCAATGCTGGAATTTCCAGTCAACGCGTGGTTTACCAAAACAATGGGCGCCGTGTGCACCGGGCGCCCAAAGGTCTGGTAGGAAATACTAATATCCTGTGTCTTTCCCGACCTCAACTGGAGGTCTTTTATAGGTATATATTGCAGTTTATCTGTCATTCAACTAGACTGCAACGCCCGCTTTTACCGCTTTGAACGCTTGAGTCAGATCGGCTTTTAGGTCTTCCAGATCTTCCAATCCTACGGATAGTCTGATAAGGTCTTTTGTCACGCCAGTACTCAATTGATCTTCATCTTTTAATTGCTGGTGCGTGGTTGATGCTGGGTGAATGATCAAAGATTTACTGTCCCCTATGTTTGCAAGTAGCGAGAAAACTTTGGCACTGTCCACGGCTTTTTTGGCCGTTTCATAACCTCCTTTTAGTCCAAATGTGACGATTCCGCTTTTTCCTTTTGGTAAGTATTCATTGGCTAGATCATAGTAATCGCTGCTTTTCAAACCAGGATAGTTCACCCATTCCACGTCGGCTTGCTGCTCGAGCCATTCGGCAAGTGCTTGTGCATTTTGGGAATGTCTGTCCATTCTGATTCCCAGAGTTTCCAATCCCTGAATGATTTGCCACGCGTTGAATGGTGAGATCGCACCACCTAGATCGCGTAGACCTTCGATGCGAACTTTGGCAATAAATGCTGCGGCTTCTAGAGCCTCACTATAAACCAATCCATGATATCCTGCAGATGGTTCTGTAAATTCAGGAAACTTACCGTTAGTCCAATCAAATGTTCCAGCGTCAATTATGATTCCGCCTAGAGCAGTACCGTTACCGTTGATGTATTTGGTCAAGGAGTGTATGACGATATTAGCTCCATGCTCGATCGGGTTCAATAAATAAGGAGTCGCAACAGTGTTGTCAACGATCAATGGAACTTTAGATGCTTTGGCTTGCTTGCTGATTTTTTTAAGGTCTAAGACATCCAATTTTGGATTACCCAGCGACTCCACAAAAATAGCGCGTGTGTTTTCTTGAGTCGCTTTCGCGAAAGCGTCCTCATCATTAGGATTCACAAACGTAGTAGTGATTCCTAAACGTGGCAAGGTCACAGAAAGCAGGTTGAACGTACCACCAAAAAGCGAGTTGCTCGCCACGATGTGGTCGCCAGCTC
>JBBSPH010000341.1:0-2733 GCA_038258985.1 Flavobacteriales bacterium | reverse complement strand
TCGTAAATGGAAACATTCTTTCCCTTTTTGAGATCATAAAAATCATCTCCCTTCCCACCCGCTATGACAATTGGTAATTTACTAGACCCTTCGCCGTCAACGATAAACTCATCGTCATCATCCAGTCCGTAGATCCAAACTTCTTCCGTTTTTTCATCTTCTAACGTTCTGGAAAACAGTTCGACTCCATTATCGCCATCCTTAATGCGGTGAGCGATTATAGTCGTAGATCCGTCATTTCTTGTGATTCGAAATCGGTCATCTTTATCGGTTCCCTTCAACGTTTGGAAACTTATAAAATGCGTATAATAGCGTTGCACGATGCTGTTGAGGTTACGCTTTCGCGAAAGCAAATCCGCTTGTATTTCCCTCCATTGCGCATCTTTGACTTCATCCGGCATCTCGTTGAAAGCTCTTGCCACCACATCTGGCGTGATGCTTTCTTGAATAAACTGCACCTCTTTCAACCAATCTTCAATGGTTGTGCGCTGCAATAACGCACGATCAAGATTTATGGCGCTCATGCTAAATTCCTTAATGTGTTCGATGTCTGGCCCGTAATTACCAAATTGCTTAGTGCTGCCAATGGTTTTATTCATAAATTCCAGAAGCTTACCATCAAAGCGGGCAAATACCTGATCGCGGTCGCGTGGAATGGCGACAAACCTGCTTTTTTCCTCACTTTCCTTTATTTCTGCCCAGCGCCATTGGTCTTCATGGCGGTCCCAATCTCCCAACAACATATCAAAAACCCGTGCGCGTATGTAGAGTTGCTCATCCACAACATATTGCTCGTCAGCCCTGATCTTGTCGAAAAGATCATCTGTACTCTCCACATCTTCATTGTACCCAAACAGGTGTGCATTATCAAAACTTTTATCGGGTTTTTCTACAATCATGTACAAACGATCACCGTGGGTTTCATTAAAATCTCCCAAAACAGGCTGCTTGGGAACATAATACAATTTTGGATGCGTGTGGTTTAATTTGATTGCTCCCGCCAGTCGCGGCACAGCGAAGGCTCCATAAGGATGCGCCGCGGTATAAAAATCCCGAATCAATTCCTGCGGTAGGGTTTCCGCAAAATACTTGTCGGCATCAATATCATCGTATCCTGCGCTTTTCAAAAATTGCACAGCGTCCTTTTCCAGCGCCCGCATGTTGTACTCGCGATCCTCGCTATCGACTAATCTCAACCCTTGGGTCTGGTTGCCACCACCTGCACGTTCTACTTTAAGACCACCGTACAAGGTATCAAGCATAACCGTTGGCGCATTAACCTTTAAACCGTACAAGCTACGGTAATGTTTGCCGTAGAATTCTTCGTGTTTTTGATCTACTTGCGTCTCTTTTGTTGCGTAGACGCTGCTTTCTTCAAAAGTCTTTGTGATGACGGGAATAGTCGATATATCATAAGAAACCTTTGGTTCAAAAAGATCACTTTTAAAAACCTGTGTAAGTTGGTTCTTTGCATCAACAGTATGAAAAAAAACCTGCGAACTCTGGTCGTCATAAACCTTAAGTTCTGCATAACCCAGTTTACCCGCGCTGAATTTCCCCTTCTTTCCTAGTGAGGCAATGTTGGTGGCCGTTGTAGCTCCCGAGATCAATTGCTTGATGTTTCCCTCATCAATGTATTGCAGGCTTTGCTCATGACCAGAAACTACCACTACCCTGTCAATATCGCTGGACATGGTTTTTATTTCCTCCATCAATTCATTCATCAATGGATTAAATCTGTCTTGTGGAAAGAACCCTGCCTGGGATCTCACGAAACTGTAGGGAAACCCAACAACTGGCAAATAGGCATTTTCCTGTACTGGCTTGGTTAACATGCGCATTCCCAATTCGCCACCATGTACGCCGTTGGTGTATAGCGGATGGTGCATGGCAAGAATAATTGTTTTATGACGTGCCTTACGCATCGCATCTGCTAGCACCTTGATAAATTTCTCCCTGGTCTTAATCTCGCAATTGTCATTGAATTTTGGGTTTTTGTCCCAATCCTCTATGTACCATTGTGAATCCACGACAATCAGGTGCATGGAATCAGAAATGTCGATTTCTTCCAGTGGACACGAGTTTTCTGGCTGGAAAGCTTCGTTATTCCCTATGATGTCTTCCGTAAATTCCTCTATGTTTTTTAGACCATCAATACCTTCATCATGCCAGTCTTCATCACCTGGAATGACCAGAGTTTGGGTAGGTAGGCTACTTAATTGCCCTAACTGTTTCTTGAATTGCTTCGTGTCAGCCTGGTCATCGTTCTTTTTATTAAATTTCTATGACTTAACATTATCACCTAATATCAAGGTATAATCATTGTCATTTGCCTTGCTGGAAATGTCTGCGATTATTGCTTTAAAGACCTCAGGATCTTGCGCCTGGTTGACACCCAAGTTTCCTAACAGGAAAAAGCTTCTATACTCTCCTTCTTTTTCAGAAAACGGAATGCGGGATGCCGTTTGTATAGACTTGGTAGCACAGGAAAAAATAACTAGCGTCAAGCATAAGGCTAGTGATAATCGAAGTAAAGATATATTCATGAAGGGAAACTTGCTGCAAATGTAACCTTAGTTGAATACATGAGCCGATAGCCGACTATGGTCTTTTTGGCATTGGGAGGTGTTGCAGTAAATAGGTTTTTTGTCACTATTTATTCTCTGGATACAGGTAATTTTCTGTACTATTTCGCTTTCGCGAAAGCGAAATAGTACAGAAAATTACCTGCTA
>JBBSPH010000340.1:0-2750 GCA_038258985.1 Flavobacteriales bacterium | reverse complement strand
TCATTATCTATAAAATAAACCTGCATACGTTCCTTAGGAATAGAGGCAACCTTGATAATCAATGGCATGTCTAGGTCATTAATAACCATGTTCATACCACTCAAACGGATAACTTCATGCAACTGGTGGCGACGTTCATTGATGTTACCAAAACGAGGCATAAAAATCCGGATCTGTCCTCCACGGTCGTTGACCATTTTGGGAGCAAAGTAGGACATGGAGGATGCTTCGGTTTCGGGTAGGTAGGGAATAACTTCTGAGGATACGTACAATACTCTTTTTTCCTTCATAGATCGATTTTTGTCGCCTTTCTTCTAGCAAGTTGCAAAAATACACATTTTCTTGCACATTCACTTGTAAACCTTATGTTTGTAGGCTTTTTACCCAATGCCAGCATGCTGTTTACGTCAAATAAAGATTTAAGAAATCATCTTGAAAACAAGATAGATTCTTCCCTAAAGGTTGGATTTGTACCCACCATGGGAGCACTTCATGATGGCCATCTGGCGTTAATGGATCAAGCCGTTTCAGACAATGACGTCCTCGTCGTTTCCATATTTGTGAATCCTACTCAATTTAATAATAAGGAAGACCTTGAAAAATATCCGCGGGAATTGGATAAAGACATCGAGTTGATTGAAGCTAGGATCAAAAGCGATTACTTAATTATTTACGCTCCCGATGTACAGGACGTTTATGGCAGTAGTACAGTTTCTAAACCATATGACTTTGATGGCTTGGAACATGTCATGGAAGGCGCACAGCGCCCTGGCCACTTTGACGGTGTGGGGACCATTCTGGAATTTTTATTCAATGCCATTCAACCTGACAAGGCATATTTTGGAGAGAAGGATTTTCAGCAATTACAAATTATCAAGAAATTAGTAAAGAAATTAGATCTTGATCTTGAAATTATTGGATGCCCTATTCATAGAGAAAAAAGCGGCCTTGCGATGAGCTCCCGCAACGGAAGACTAAGTAAGGATGGATTCATTAAAGCAGCGCAAATTCATAGTATATTACTAAAAGCAAAATCCAATTTTCAACATCAATCCATAGAGCAAACGGTGGATCTCGTTAGTCAGGAGATTGGGGCAATTCCAGAATTTACCCTCGAATATTTCACAATCGCAGACGAGCAATCACTTACTCCTACTACTGAAAAAGACCCTTCAAAAACCTACCGCGGTTTCATCGTTGTGCATCTGGAAGGTGTGCGTTTGATTGATAATATTCCGCTGGATTAGGTGTTTTCTTTCACACCCACAAATTGTATCTTTGCCGCATGTTAATCACTGTAGTAAAATCCAAGATTCACCGCGTTAAGGTAACTGGAGCAGACCTCAACTATATAGGCAGCATCACCATAGATGAAGATCTCATGGATGGCGCTAACATTGTAGAAGGCGAGAAAGTACAAATCGTCAATAATAATAATGGTAACCGGTTGGAAACCTATGCCATTCCTGGCCCACGAGGCAGTGGTGAGATCACACTTAATGGTGCAGCAGCTCGTTTAGTAGCTGTAGGCGATGTGCTCATCTTGATTACATATGCACAAATGACGATGGACGAGGCTCGTGATTTCAAACCTAGCCTACTCTTTCCCAACGAGAAGGACAACACACTTACCTAAGGCTTGAAAAAAGCAATTATTAAAATTTTAAAAGTCCTGCTGCCATTGTTATTGGGAGCATTCTTGATTTATATTTCCTACGCTCAATTTACGCCCGCGCAGTTGGAAGAAATCAAATCCTACCTGAGCGATGCCGACTATTCTTGGATCTTTCTTGGACTATTTTTCGCCATGCTCAGCCATCTTTCCCGTGCCTGGCGGTGGAATTATATGCTGGCGGCATTGGGAAAAAGGCCAACTTACCTCAACAATATTATCGCCATAGGCAGTGGTTATGCCATGAACCTGATTATCCCGCGCAGTGGTGAGGTGACTCGCGCCGTAATCGTCAACCGGACGGATGATATACAGGTCGACCAAGGTCTGGGAACCATCATTGCAGAGCGTGTCCTCGATTTCATCATTCTGCTTGCAATTACTGCGACGGCGCTATTGACTGCAAGCAGCGCCATTCTTGATTTCTTTAAAACTGGTCTGGATTCCGCTTTCGCGAAAGCAAATCCTATCAAAATCACGGTAATCCTTGTCAGTATAGTCGTTGCAATCCTTATTGCAATCCTTATCCTTAAAAAACTGAAGCTCATTCAAAAGGTGCGCAGCTTCCTGCTGGGCATCAAGGACGGTTTCACCACCATCTGGACGATGGAGAAAAAGTGGTTGTATCTGGCGCACACGCTATTTATTTGGTCGATGTATCTGGCCATGTTCTGGGTCTGTATTTTTGCGATTCCAGATACCGATAGTATGCCGCTACCTGCTGTCCTTGCTGCATTTGTGGCGGGAAGCTTTGCCGTGGCATTTACCAATGGCGGTTTTGGCGCATATCCCTATTTGATCAGTCAGGTGTTGCTCTTGTTCGGGTATGGCGCGGTGGTGGGAACGGCTTTTGGATGGATCGTGTGGTTGTCACAGACAGCGCTGGTGACCGTTTTTGGACTGGTTTGTTTCCTTCTTTTCTCGCTGCGCAAGTAATTTTACAGCAGGTTACCCTTATTTTTATCCTTCCAAAAAACGCTACATGGCCAAAGTCAAAACCACTTTCTTCTGTCAAAACTGCGGCGCACAGCATGCCCGCTGGCAAGGGCAATGCACGGCCTGCAAGGAATGGAATACG
>JBBSPH010000339.1:0-2769 GCA_038258985.1 Flavobacteriales bacterium | reverse complement strand
GTTACTTAAAATAGACATGACTACCTCTGGTGGAGCGATGGAAAATCCCTGGAATTCTGCCGCCTTTTCCCTAAAACTGGTAGCAATTTGCTCCAGCATAGTATTTATAAAGTTTGCGCCCATGGCATCACGGGTCTCAAAAGTGGCGTGTAGTTGATAGTAGCCTTGTAAAACTTCCGTCTTATCCACTAGTCGCAGCTCTTGCAAGCCACCACCTCTAGCTTTCATACTGGCGTTGACGTGTTCCAGTGATTGTAGAATGTCCGCTTTCGCGAAAGCGTAAAACGCCTCCATCTCACTGCGCAATCCAGCATAATTGATATGGACTTGACCTGTTTTAGTCGTGCCTTTTATAGTCGTTTTGAAACCGCCTCGCTCCCGCCAGAATTTTGCCGCCTTGCTTGCCGCGGCTACTACACTGCTCTCCTCAATAACCATGGGAATGGTTTTGAGCTCGCCGTTGATCAAAAAATTGGGCGCTAGTCCTAGTGGGAGGTAAAAATTAGTTACCGTATTCTCACTAAATCCATCGTGCAATTCCTGCAATTTTTCATCTGTATTCCAATACTGCAAAAGTATTTCCCTGGCATTGGTATGGTTTTCTAGATGGCTGGAAACCAACCAATCAATTTTTTGGGTTTTGGAAAGCTTTGAAAAACCGTGAACGGGTTGTTGCATAATGTAGCATTGATCGAGCAAAGATACAATCCAGATCCCTAAGGTTTCCCGAGTTATAATCGAGGAAAAGAACGGATTTTAGGGAAATTTTCACTAAAATTGAAGTCCTTGCGCAAAATTGTAAGAATCTATTAAAATCAATCCGTTTACATGATTAAAAATTGTCTTTATGTAGTGGCATTTATTGCGGCATCCAGTTTGTCCATCGCCCAAAAAAACATCTCTCTTGACGACTTATTTGCCAGCCCAACATTTGCTACAGAAGGTTTGCAATCGCTCAACTCACTCAATAATGGTGAAGAATACCTTGTTCTTAACCGTGACGCAAACCGCGGTCAAAGTGTAGATAAATACAGCTATCGTACGGGAGAGAAACTGGGAACGCTTGTTTCCAGTGCAGACCTCAGCTTACCTATACGCAGTTATGAATTGAGCAGCGACGAATCTCAAATGCTGATCGAGTCACAGCGCGAGTCGATTTTTAGACGCTCTGCCAATAGTATGGTACATGTGTACGACCTAGCGACCAAGAAACTGACTACAATTAGTGATCAATTGGTGCGCAGTGCATCGCTATCACCAGATGGTAAAAAAGTAGCCTACGTATTTGAGAATAACATTTATTTTAAGGATTTAGTTAGCGGCTCTGTAACTCAAGTTACTACAGACGGTGAGCTTAACAAGCTTATCAATGGCGTTACAGATTGGGTTTATGAAGAGGAATTTTCTCTAGTCCAGGCCTATCAGTGGAGTCCGGACAGCAAGCAAATCGCATTTATCTCCTTTGATGAAGTTGCCGTACCAGAATTTTCCATGGATGTTTATGGAGAAGAATTATACCAGAAACCGTACGTGTTTAAATACCCAAAAGCGGGTGAGAAAAACAGTACCGTTGCCCTCAACCTGTATGATCTGTCCACAAAGACCCGCAAAGAAGTCAACCTCAACCGCAGTGAGGAATTCTATATTGCCCGCATTAATTACTCGCCTAATGGCAAGCTTGCTGCACAGGTATTGAACCGTCACCAGGATCAATTGGATTTTTACTATGTGAATCCAGACGGCAGCGCCAGCATTGCATTTACGGAAAAGGATGATGCTTATGTTGACGTAACAGACGATTTGACATTCCTAGAGGACGGTAGTTTTCTTTGGACAAGTGAGAAGGACAACTGGAGACACATCTACCTGTACGATGCTAACGGCAAGGAAAAAAACCAGATTACCTCAGGAAATTGGGATGTTACCTCCTACTATGGCTATGATCCAAAAGGCAAGCGCATTTATTACCAAAGCACAGAGGACGGCAGCATCAACCGTGGTATTTATTCCATATCGCTCAAGGCGAAAGGCAAAACAAAACTATCATCACAGGTAGGATCGAATAAGGCAGATTTCAGCAAGAATTTTACCTATTATATCAACACCTATTCGAGTGCCACAACACCGCCAGTGTATACGCTTAATCAAGCTAAAGATGGCAAGCAGTTACGTGAGATTGTAAATAACCAGGCTCTTTTGGAGCGTTTAGAAGGTTTCAAGGTTTCTCCTAAAGAATTCTCAACAATTAAAGTCAATGGCAATGATTTGAATATGTACACCATCAAACCATTGGATTTTGACGCTAGCAAAAAATATCCTGTCTTGATGTTCCAGTATAGTGGCCCAGGATCACAGCAGGTAGCCAACTCTTGGTATGGTCGCAATGATTATTGGCATAGTATGCTTGCTAATGACGGTTACATCATTGTTTGTATCGATCCACGCGGTACAGGTTACAAAGGTGCCGACTTTAAGAAAATAACCCAGAACGAATTGGGTAAATATGAGGTAGAAGACCAGATACAAGCTGCTCGCCAGTTAGGTGAGATGCCTTATGTAGATGCAACACGCATCGGCATATGGGGATGGAGTTATGGTGGTTTCATGAGCTCCAATTGTATTTTGAAAGGTAATGATGTTTTTAGCACTGCCATAGCAGTTGCACCAGTGACGAACTGGCGTTTCTATGATTCTATATACACAGAGCGTTACATGACCACACCACAGGAAAATGCGAGTGGTTATGATGAGAATAGCCCAATCAATTAC
>JBBSPH010000338.1:0-2774 GCA_038258985.1 Flavobacteriales bacterium | reverse complement strand
CATTTCAATAAAAATTTATGGGATAAATGCCTACATACAGAATATGATAGATGGTATGAGGAAGATCCAGGAACTGGTACCATGATATCGCTATTGCCCATTACACTCATCGCCCATGATAGCAGGTTTGAATACGACCTAAACCGTAATCCGCGAGAGGCGATCTATGAGAGTGCCTGGGGGAAAAATCTATGGAATGCACCATTAACGGATGTTGAAAAGTCAACTGCCATTGAAAAACACGAAAATTTCTATAGGGTTGTTTTACAAATTATAGTCAAACTGGAGGAGTTGTTTGGTACAGCTGTTTTTTACGATATGCATTCCTACAATTGGAAACGTTGGGATCGCAAGGTTCCCGTGTTTAATTTGGGAACCTCAAATGTGGATCAATTAAAATATAAGGTCGCAATTGAACAATGGAGGGATATTTTACAAAATATGACCTTGCCGATAGAGCAACAGGTTAGCTGTGAAATCAATGACGTTTTTCAAGGCAACGGCTTCTTTCTTAAATATGTAACCGATAACTCCTTGAATTCCCTAGTTCTAGCCACGGAAATCGCAAAGGTTTATTGTGATGAAGAAACCGGTGTGATATATCCAGAGGTATTGCACACCTTACGCGATCAATTGAAATACTACATTCAATCGCATGCCCATCGTTTTTATGATAGGCACCACACTTTTGAATCTTAGTTATGCTGAGTAATAGTAAAAGAAAGGAATTTGCCTCAGTTTTTGAGATAGATGAGAACATACATCGTTTAGTGCGCAATCTGGAGTTGCTCGCGTTTATTAACCCGCTGAATATTAATCAGGAGAAAAGAAAGTTCTTCAAGGAGAAATTCAAGTATGAACCGCAATTCAACTACAGGAAAGTACGCTTTGATACTTACAAATTACACCGCTTATTTTTCAGCCAGCGATTAAAGGATATAGATGATCTAAGGATCAGAGAACTTTACAAAGATGTGGTTTACCAGTACAGCGGTATGGTGCAATGCATTGAGACTATTGCAGAACCCGGCAATCGCTTCTATTTCAATAGTCTTCGTTTTTACGGTACACCTACGGATAAGATGGTGGAAAATGCCAAATTTATCCTTCACCACGAGGCAACACCTACCATCCAAAGTGCATTGCTGGAATCCAATATTTCCACGTATGATGCGATTGAATTTTTCAATGAATATAAACGATTGTATGGGTTTGACTTTGGTATAAAAACTAGTAGTGCAATGAGCGCCGACGCAATGGTGTCAAACAAGGATCGGATGTTGATTCTCAAAAAAAATAACCAATTTTCCCAACATCAATTGAACGTTTTAGCTCATCACGAGATAGGCGTACACCTGGTCACCACGTTCAATGCCGCCGATCAGCCGCTAAAAATATTTAGCAATGGTTTTCCTAATAATGTAGAAACACAGGAGGGACTGGCCGTGTTTGCAGAATATATGAGCGGTAATCTTACCGTAGATAGGTTGCGCGAACTTGCCTATCGTGTGATTGCTGCAGATTCCCTCATCAAAGGCAACGACTTTACAGAAACCTTCAATTTAATCCATAACCAATACGGGCTAGATCGGGAAAAAGCATTTAATACCGTACTGCGTGTTCATCGTGGTGGTGGATTTACAAAAGATGCGCTGTATCTTTCGGGATTGCAAAAAATTTATCAGCGATACAAATTAGGTAACGACATGGAACCATTGTTGTTGGGTAAATGTTCCCTAGAATATGAACCTGTGGTGGAGCATTTGCAAAAACTGGGTCTAGTCAAGCAACTGACTTATCCCTGTAAGTCATTTGTCGTCAACCACAACTCTAACAAAAGTGTCGAATGGATTTTGGAAAATTTAAAATAGGATATTTCTTTTTGCTCATTGTAATCACATTGTTTATGAGCACTCTACAAGCTCAGCAGCAGTTTGAAACGCCTATTTACATTACCACCACTACGTACGATACAGATACAAGAATCACACTATTAGCTAATCCTGGTGTAGATCAGCAATTTGTCAAAATTGATACCGCCTACAGATCTGGTTTGGGTGGCTTTAATAATCTATTAGTGGATGATCAAATTTATTCTATTCATATAGAAGATTTTGATGATTTCAACATCGCTGTGTTTAAAACTGACAGTGTAGCAAGTATTGTTTATTCTGGTGCACAAGGCGCTATCAAAAATGATTATATCCTTGCTCGCTACAAATCATACCAAGATTTTGGTAAAAAATTAGATCTGGTAGCAACACCGTTAGACTCTTTAACCAAATCTCTGGATAGTTTGACTACTTATTGGGCCAAACAATTAGAAAATTATCCATTTTCAGAACTATTCAAGAAAGACGAGCAAATGTTCCTTCAAACCTATCAAGCCTACGTTCAGTTTTCTAAACAATTATTGCTTTCTGGAAAAACGAATATAGAGGATGCTTCTTTGGGTGAATTCCCTGTGATAGATTATGACAAAGAAAGGTATTTTCTTACCATCGCTCTATATAAGAAGTTATCCTTGGAGTATCATTTTAAGAAAATGCTGAGCTTAGAGTCTGTAGGCAAAGCAAGACGTTATTTGAGACGACTCGATGGAAATATATTGGATTATGCCGTGCGTGAGAAAGCCTACATGCAGTCCATCGAGCATCATCCTCGAGCTGCAGATTTATATGCAATAGCAAAACCTAGGTTTGAACCTCATTACGCCAGAGATAGCCGCTTTTACCGCAAGAGCAAAAGAAACGGAATGGGTGCATCCTTTTCTT
>JBBSPH010000337.1:0-2780 GCA_038258985.1 Flavobacteriales bacterium | reverse complement strand
GGAATTATCATCAAGTCAAAAAATAATCAGGAAGGATTATATGCACTAAGCATCATTGATGATGACGTTACAGATGGAATGGCAGACAAGAATGCCAGAAAATTACTCCATAAAGCTACGGTCACTGCCGCTGCAACTGACCATCGATTGAAAGAAATCGTCCGGTACGACTTAAATATCGTAAACGGCATCATAGGCGTGATCAAGGAGCAGAAGATAACGGAGCTCATTTTAGGTCTGCATGTCAAAAACCGTATTTCAGATTCGTTCCTAGGGAAGCTTACAGAGGGAATATTGAATAAAAGCAGTACAACCACACTTATCTACAAACCTTTCCAACCCTTTAATACATTGAAGCGGCATCTCATTGTCGTGCCTTCCATGGCCGAAAAGGAACTAGGTTTCTCGGTATGGTTAATGAAAATCTGGAACATAGCCCGCAATTCTGGAGCATCCATTACCTTTTTTGCTACCGTGAAAACCATTGCCGCCATCAAGAAAATACAAGCGGAACAACTGATAGAATGCACTTTCATTGAGCTCGAGGACTGGAATAACTTTCCCATGCTTTCCAAGGAAATAGGCAAGAATGACAACCTGGTCATTATCATGAGCCGCAGGGATCAATTGTCCTATCAAAATGCGATGTCTCACATTCCCAACTACCTTAACACCTATTTTGAAAGAAACAGTTTTATCTTAATATATCCTTTACAGGTAGGAATTCAAGACCCTTCCAAAGTAGATTTCAACTACCCTACATTGATGGAGCCCATTGAAAAACTAGGCCAACTCCAGAGGCTTTATAAAAAGTTCTTTAAGAACAAATGAGGTCCATAAAATAAAGTCACCTATGGGTTTAATTCTGGCTGTTTCGCTTTCGCGAAAGCGAACTATACCATTAAATCAATGCACTTAACAGGGACGATTGCCAGAATTCCCTCCTAAATTTGTCACCCATTAAATAAAATCCCATGACTCAAGACACCAGCGTAAAATGCCCTAATTGTAAAGAGGTTTTTAAAGTAGATGAAAGTATCTATACTGATATTGTGAAGCAGGTGCGGGACCAGCAATTCAACGAGGAGCTCAAGAATAGGATCAATAGTGCAGAGCGGGAAAAAATTACGGCCGTGCAACTGGCAGAGGCTAACATTAAAAGCGCCTTTGAAAAGCAAATAGCCGCTAAGGAGCAGGAAATCAACGCCCTAAAATTCAAGAGCAAATCTGATCTAATGGATGAGGTTTCTAAAAAAGAAGACCAAATAAGGCAATTGCAATCAAGGCTAGAGAATGCAGATGTACAGAAAAAACTGGAGCTCTCCACAGCTTTGAATAAGGTTGAGAAGGAAAGCGATCAATTGTACAAAAGCGTAGAAAAGGAAAGGGATCAATTGACCAATGCACTGCGCAACAAAGACACGGAGCGTTCTCTCGCAGAAAAGACATTACATGAGCAGTTTCAAAATAGGTTGGAACTCAAAGAGCAAACCCTACGCTTAAAAGATGAGGAAATTGAACGGCTCAAAGACTTCAAACAGAAGTTATCGACCAAAATGTTGGGAGAAACCCTAGAGCAGCACTGCGAGACTTCCTTCAACCAGCTGCGCTCCACCGCATTTCAAAATGCCTATTTTGAAAAAGATAACGATGCTAGCCAAGGCACAAAGGGCGATTATATCTTCAAAGAGTCCGACCAAGAGGGCAATGAGATCGTGTCCATCATGTTTGAAATGAAGAACGAGAACGACCAGACCGCTACTAAAAAGCGCAACGAGGATTTCTTTGCAAAACTGGACAAGGACCGCACCGACAAAGGCTGCGAGTATGCCGTACTGGTCTCTTTGTTGGAAGCTGACAGTGAGTTCTACAACACGGGAATTGTGGACGTTTCCCACAAGTTTGAAAAGATGTTCGTGATCCGGCCGCAGTTCTTTATTCCCATGATAACGCTACTGCGCAATTCTGGAATGAAGGCATTGCAATACAAGTCAGAGCTCAATGTAATGCGCAATCAGAATGTGGATATTTCTAATTTTGAGGACAAGATCAATGACTTCAAAAACGGATTTGCGCGCAATTACGAGTTGGCCAGTCGCCAGTTCGGCGATGCGATCAAGGAGATTGACAAAACCATGACGCACCTTCAAAAAACCAAAGACGCTCTATTGTCTTCGGTAAATAATTTGCGCCTTGCAAATAACAAAGCAGAAGACCTGACCATCAAAAAGCTGACCCACGGTAACCCGACTATGCGGGATAAGTTTGATGGTTTGGACTGATTAAATTTTTTGCATAGGGATTATTAATAATATGCTTTATAGGAGTTTGCTACGAAGTTTATCTTGAACCTACCAGAGTATGAAAGCGGGCCAATCCATCGCGATTGCCGCCTATCTAAGTTCACGGCTAACGGCTCATTAACCATAGTTTGTCTATCCCGCTCAATTCTTCCTATTTTTAACAATCTAAAAAACTGAGAAGATTACATGTCGGAAGAACAAAAGAAACTAATGCAAAAGCAACTGTGGGCCATTGCTAACCTCTTGAGAGGTAAGATGGATGCAGATGATTACAGAAACTATATTCTTGGCTTTATCTTCTTCAAATACCTTTCTGAAAAGTTACATATCTATGCAGATGGAATACTCAACCCTGATGGTATAAAATATGAAGCGATAGATGAAAATTCAGAGAGTGGAAAAATCTTCATTGAGGCAATTCGGAAAGCGTGTGTAAAAAATTTGGGCTACTTTTTGAAACCTTCTGAATTATTCACG
>JBBSPH010000336.1:0-2791 GCA_038258985.1 Flavobacteriales bacterium | reverse complement strand
GTTGTTTCGCCACCGCTGTCCAGCAAGCTATTTTACCATTGGCAGCAAGTGGTCTATTGAATCAAGATATCCATGTGAACGCTGTAACTGGTGCTACCGGCGCTGGAGCGAGCTTCAGTGAAACCACAAATTTTGTGTGGCGGGACAATAATTTTAGTCATTACAAAGCCTTCAACCATCAACATCTAGGCGAGATCCATCAATCTGTCCAACAATTACAGGAAGGATTTGATCGTCAAATTCATTTTATTCCCAACCGCGGTAACTTTAGCCGCGGGATTTTCGCGACAGCGTACACATCTTTTTCTGGAACACTGGAAGATGCCCAAAAAATCTACACTGATTTTTACAAACATGCCGTATTTACCCATATTTCTAGTCACCCTATACATTTGAAACAAGTAGTGAATACTAATAACTGTTTGATCCAATTGGAAAAACATGGCGACCAGCTATTGATTACCAGCGCTATTGATAACCTTTTAAAAGGCGCATCGGGACAGGCGGTACATAACATGAACATAATATTTGGTCTTGAGGAAACCTTGGGACTAGAACTTAAAGCAAGTTATTTCTAATGGGACTTTTTAACGTATACCCGCTATTTGACATCACGCCCGTACGCGCGCAGGATATGTTCATTTATGACGATCAAGACCAGGAGTATTTAGACCTGTACGGTGGTCATGCGGTCATCTCCATAGGCCATTCGCATCCCTATTATGTGAACACGATCACGGAGCAGCTCAAAAAATTGGCTTTTTACAGCAATTCGATTCAGAATCCCCTGCAGGAAGAAATGGCAGCCAAATTAGAAGCCCTTTCTGGCTGTGCAGATTACCAACTGTTTCTTTGTAATTCTGGCGCTGAGGCCAATGAGAATGCGCTTAAAGTAGCATCATTCGTAACTGGCAAGCGTAAGATCATCGCTTTTAAAAATAGTTTTCATGGTCGCACATCAGCAGCCGTTGCAGCCACAGACAACCCAAAAATTATTGCTCCACTCAATGCGCAGCAGGAAGTGATTTTCTGTGCACTTGGTGATGTTGCAGCCGTAGAAGCCGCACTGGAGACTGGCGACGTTTGCGCCATCATTGTAGAAACCATCCAAGGAGTCGGTGGACTTGATGAAGCAGAAACTTCCTTTTTTAATGATATGTATTCGCTTTCGCGAAAGCATAATTGCCTCATCATTGCAGACGAGGTACAATCTGGTTTTGGTCGTACGGGTGATTTTTTTGCTTTCCAAAAACACGGCTGGATACCAGATGTCATTTCCATTGCTAAAGGGATGGGCAACGGTTTCCCAGTGGGTGGCATTTTGATTCACCCATCAATCGAGCCCATATCTGGTATGTTGGGAACAACATTTGGAGGCAATCACCTCGCTTGTGCTGCCGTCAATGCGGTGCTTGACGTGATCAAAGCTGAAAATTTGATGGAAGATGCACTGGAAATGTCCGCATATTTTCTAGAACAGTTGGGCGATATTCCTCAAATAAAACGCGTGAAAGGTCGTGGACTCATGCTGGGTCTGGAGTTTGACTTTCCAATTGCTGACCTGCGCAAAAAACTGATTCTTGAACACCACATTTTTACCGGGAATTCAAAGAATGGAAATTTATTGCGCATCCTGCCGCCCATGACGATCCGTGAACAGCATATTGATCAGTTTGTCAACGCATTAAAAGAATCACTTGAAGCGATGGGTTTATGAAGCATTATTTGAACTATAGCGACTTGCCAGATTTCCAACAAACGATTCAACTGGCATTAGATTTAAAACGTGATCCATTTGCCTATGAGCACTTAGGAAAGCGAAAAACCATCGCCTTGCTATTCTTTAACAGCAGCCTGCGTACAAGGCTGAGCACTGAGAAAGCCGCTCGCAATCTGGGAATGGAGGTGATGGTATTGAATGTAAATGATTCGTGGAATATCGAATTCGGTGATGGGACGGTAATGAACGCAGACACGTCGGAACATGTAAGAGAGGCCGCACAAGTCATTGCGCAATATGCAGATATTATAGGAGTCCGTGCTTTTGCAGGTCTCAAGGACAAAGACGCAGACCGACAGGAATTAGTCATTAACGCATTTGCCAATTACTCGGGACGACCTGTGGTTAATATGGAGAGCGCTATTTCACACCCGCTTCAGGGATTGACGGATGCGATCACTATCACGGAAAATAAAAAGAATGAGCGGCCCAAAGTCGTCATTTCCTGGGCGCCGCATCCACGGGCACTGCCGCATGCGGTAGCCAACTCATTTATTCAATCCATGCAATTGATGGATGTGAACCTTGTAATAACCAACCCAACACGGTACGATCTTGATCCCGCAATTACTGGATATACACCTATTATGCATGACCAACGAGAAGCGCTAAAGGATGCGGACTTTGTGTACGTCAAAAACTGGAGCAGTTTTACAGATTATGGACAGGTAAAAAACCAAGATGCCGATTGGATGATGACAATGGAGAAATTGGGAACCGCTAAATTCATGCATTGCCTACCGGTAAGGCGCAATGTGGTGGTGGAAGATGCCGTTTTGGATAGCGATCAATCCATCGTGATCCAGCAGGCTGGGAATAGAACCTTTGCAGCACAGGCGGTGTTGAAGTTGTTGTTGGAAAACATCAAGTAGTTATTTAGGATGTATGTCATATCTAATTAAATATGAAAGAATTAAAAGTTATAAAAATAGGAGGGAAGCTGATTGATGATGCAGATGCGTTACACTCGTTTCTATCTGATTTTTCACAGATAGATTCTCCTAAAATATT
>JBBSPH010000335.1:0-2811 GCA_038258985.1 Flavobacteriales bacterium | reverse complement strand
TTCAGAATAACTTAAATGATCTGAACCCAAATCTTGAAAATGAAGAAATAATAGGTACAGAAATAGGTTACGGCTTTCGCACAAATGGTTTTAGGGCGAATGTAAATGCATATAGAACGAGCTGGGCTAATCGCTTTGAAAGTACTAGTGCAACATTCAACGCAGGTGAGGCTAATGAAATCAGAGGTACCGCAAATATTCAAGGGATTACTCAGATACACTACGGTGTAGAAGTTGATTTCACCGCCCGACCTACAGATCGTTTAGGAATAAATGGTATGCTTTCTGTGGGTGACTGGCAATATAAAGACGACGTTACCGCAACCTATTTTGACGCCAGCAATCAACCAATATTGGAAAATGGACAACCACAGACCGAGACTTTGGCTCTTGATGGAGTAAAGGTGGGTGATGCTCCGCAATTTACAGCTAGCATTGGCGTTGATTACAGAATCTATAAAACTCTTTCTATAGATGCAAATTATCGTGCAGTAGACAATCTGTACGCAGATTTTGACGCCACAAATGTACCAGAACAAGGAGCGCTTAAACTTCCTTCTTTTGGCCTGGTGGATGCCGGTCTATCTTTTAATGTTCCTTTTTTAGATAAGAATATGAGCTTCCGCTTTAACATGAATAATGTTCTTGATAAAACGTACATTTCAGAATCTGACACAAATATTTTTGCTGATGCAGGTGATCCGACTTATGACGGAATATCTACCAGTAACCGTGTTTTCTTTGGTTTTGGAAGAACTTGGAATGCCAGTGTCCGTTTTAACTTTTAAGCACATTCAGTGAACATATAATTCTATCAAACCCTTCCATAAACGGAAGGGTTTTTTGCTTTTAAAAAAGGTATCTTTGAACTTCATTAAAAAATAATTCTATGTATCCATACGTACAATTTGTGCATTCCTATTGGGCATATTTAGTACTGCTCATGTTAATAGTAACAACCGTAAACAGCCTGGTCAGTTATTTTGGCGATAAAGAATATGGCGCGCGTGATATGCGCCTGTCGCTTTTCACCCTTATCGTGACTCACATACAACTTTTAATCGGTATCGTCCTATATTTTGTTTCGCCACTGGGTGCAAAGGCAATCGCTTCAGAAGGCATGAGCGCGGCGATGAAAGATCCTGCTATACGTCTATATGTCGTAGAACACCCTATAGGCATGATTCTCGCGGTAGTTTTTATAACTGTAGGATATAGCCGTCATAAAAAGAAATTGACCTCTAGACCAAAGTTCAAACAACTGGCCATTTTCTATACGCTTGCTCTTCTAGCAATGCTGGCAATGATACCTTGGGCGAATTGGTTTTAATGATCCAATTTATTTTGAAAACTTTATTTAAAGTTTCATTTGATCC
Source organism: Flavobacteriales bacterium (assembly GCA_038258985.1). Taxonomy (GTDB): domain Bacteria; phylum Bacteroidota; class Bacteroidia; order Flavobacteriales; family Flavobacteriaceae; genus Nonlabens. The sequence goes on along the minus strand of JBBSPH010000335.1, from coordinate 1,435 downwards.
AATCTTCAATAATAGTTATACATCCATTCCCACTGTAAAGAAAGAGGAAATATTTGCCGAAAAACATCTAAAAATCACCCTTTTTATACTGATTTTAGCCAGTTTTAGCGGATTTTCGCAGGGAACGAAAAAATTGGTCTGGGAAGAAAATTTTGACGGATACGCTCTAAATACCACTAACTGGAACTACACAACAGGCGATGGTTGCCCTGATCTTTGTGGCTTTGGCAATAATGAGCGCCAAATCTATAGAGAAGAAAATATTGCAGTAGAAGACGGTAATTTAGTCATTACCGCAGTAAAAGTGGGCGATGCATATTACAGCGGTAAAATAGATACCAAAGAAAAACGCGAATTCAAATACGGCACTTTTGAGATCCGGGCCAAAGTTCCCGGTGGACAAGGCATTTGGCCAGCCATCTGGATGCTGGGTACAACTATTGATGAAATAGGTTGGCCCGACTGTGGTGAAATAGACATTATGGAATTTGTGGGCCGCCAGCCTGATACCCTGCACACCACATTGCACAGTCCCTCGCATTATGGCGCTACCGCCAGCACGCAGGTTACGCCGATTAAAAATATTACAGACGCTTTTCACGTATTTAAGATAGATTGGGATGAAAATGCGATTACTTTTTCAATAGATGGTAAAAAAGTATTTGCATATGCCCCAGAAGAAAAAAATGACAACAACTATCCCTTTAAGCATCCATTTTACTTCCTGCTGAATATGGCCGTGGGCGGAAACTTTGGAGGTCCCGAGGTTAATGACTCCATTTTTCCCAGAACCTATTATATAGATTACATTAAGGTATATCAATGATTATTTGACCTACCTATAAACTAACAAAAGACCTCACAGGTGTTGCTCCAGCCGAAGCAATTTACCTATGAGGTCTTTATGTAAATAAGCCAACTGAAAATCCGTGACTACTTACCATTAACTTAAACTGTCTACTGCTACTGAAAAGTGAAACTAAAATTGCTCACTGCCACTGAAAACTGAGACTGCCCACTAAGACTGAGACTACCCATTCATCCATTCTTCTATTTCTTCAACTTCTAGTGGAATATCTGCCATAAGATTTACCGGCTCACCATTTTCCTGAATGACAACATCATCTTCCAGCCGAATTCCAAAACCTTCTTCTGGCAAATAAATGCCCGGTTCAACCGTAAATACGTTGTTTGCTTGCATAGGTTCGTGCAACAAACCATAATCATGCGTATCTAAACCGATGTGGTGCGATGTACCATGCATAAAATATTTCTTGTACGCCGGCCAGTCTTTGTCTTCATTTTTTACATCCGTTTTATCAAGCAGACCAAGGCCCAGCAATTCCGAAGTCATGAGTTTGCCTACTTCTTCATGATATGGAGCCCAGAGCGCACCGGGAACCAGCAATTTAGTTGCTTCTTTTTTTACCCTTAA
>JBBSPH010000334.1:0-2868 GCA_038258985.1 Flavobacteriales bacterium | reverse complement strand
ATAGTACCGCTCAATTCTGCAATGTCAACACCCTGCTCCAGAGCCGCGACGATGTAGAAAGCCATGATGGGTAACACAGCACCATTCATCGTCATGGAAACTGACATTTTATCCAGTGGTATAGAATCAAAAAGAATCTTCATATCCTCCACACTGTCAATCGCTACACCGGCTTTTCCAACATCGCCTACCACGCGTCCATGATCACTATCATAACCACGATGTGTAGCGAGGTCAAAAGCAACCGAAAGGCCTTTTTGACCAGCAGCAAGGTTTCTGCGATAGAAGGCATTGGATTCTGTGGCACTAGAGAAGCCTGCATATTGTCTGATAGTCCAAGGTCGACGCACATACATCGTGGAATAAGGACCACGTAAATTAGGAGCTATACCAGCTACAAAATCAAGGTGTTCTAGGTTTTCTAAATCTGCTTTAGAATATTCTTTTTTAAGTGATATTCCTTCAGAGGTTTCGTACGACTCATGATTATACACTGCTGCTGCTTTGCCTGGCGACAAACCTTCATAATCTACTTTTATATTTGAAACGTCTTTCCTTTTCATCATCATTTCGGCATTTGAGATTTTTCTACATCTTCAGATAATCGTTTTCCAGCTATAGGAACGATTAGTGTTTTACGAGGCTCGATCTTTTGGAACGGTAAGATTTCGTACTCGTTTTTTAGTGGTTGGTTTGCGTTGGAAAACTTGTTCACGCCAACTAATATTTTTTCTCCTTTGCTTAATCGTTCACGCTCTTCGGTGTCACTTTCTTTGATCTTGCGTTGGATTGTTTCTTCAAATAATGAGTTGATAAACCCGCCGGCTTTTTCAATCGTCTTGAAGATTTCCAGAGCTTTTTCTGTTAATTCTTTAGTTAACGAATTGATGTAATAGGTTCCATCTGCGGCATTTGCTACTTTATTCAAATAGGCTTCTTCCTTTAATATCAATAACTGATTGCGAGCAATCCTATCGCCGAATTCATTTTCTTTATTAAAAAACGAATCGTACGGTAGATTGTGAATGGTATCTGCACCACCTAACACGGCACTCATACATTCTGTCGTCGTGCGCAATAAATTCACATTGTAGTCCAGTAAGGATTTGTTGCGCAAACTAGGCGTCGCTGTGATGTAACAGCCTAAATTGTCGATTCCGTAGGCTTTTCCCACAGTTATGGTCAATATGCGATAGGCTCGATATTTTGCAATCTCCATGAAATAGTTGGAACCTATTGTAGTGTCAATGTTGATTCTTTTTTCCGCTTTCGCGAAAGCGTTATATACCTCTTCATCATGCTCCTTAGAAGTATCGCAATAGTGATTAAGGTACTCGTTAAGGTGACTACAGTAATAAGCAAGTTCTTGTGTAACCGTAGCACCAGCCTGTTGATAGGAGCTCGTGTTTATCGATACGTTAGAAAAATAACCCTCAAACGAGATCAGTAATGACGCATGTTTAAGATGATCATCCTTCTGGTTTTTAAACCAATTACCTGTGGATGTTAACTGATGAATAATGTCTAGATGCACGTAAGCTTTAGGTTTAAAGCCATGTAGTTTTTTCAAAAAATCTAGGTCAATGAATCGTGGATGCACTTGCAGACCAACATCTGGAAGATCTTTTAATAAAACTTCTAGGTCCACATCTGCATTTGGAATATCTAGAAGAATACCTTCCGCACCGCGGGAAAGGATGTTGAGTGTTTTTTTATTAGCGGCCCTAGCATTGCCGCAATACACTTTTTGTGAAATATACCAATCATTGTTGGCTGTGCCGCGATTGGGTAGGTCAAGTAAAGGTGCTGTATCACTATGATATATAGGTTTGATATTGATCCCGTCTGCAGTTGGAGTGACTAAGGTCTGATTGTAGTCTGCACCCTTGAGATCCATCTGGATTTTTTGCTTCCAAGCGGTTTCACTTACTGGTTTAAAATCATCAAACAATCTATTTTTCATCAATCTTCTTCTTTTATGGAATCTGCGTATTCAATGATATAGACCTCCTCGTTTTCTTTTTTCATCAAATAACGCTCCCTGCCAAATTTCTCCACACCTGCGCTGTCTTCCAGTTGTTGGATGCGTGCCTTGTCTGCAGCAATCCCTCGCATGTAGAAATCTGCAGTCTGTTCTTTTTCATTTATTTGTTTGTCTAGCGCACGGTGTGATGTAAACCAAGCATTTGTATCTAGAAAACCTATCCAAACAATAAAAAACACCATGATCAACACGTATTTATTGATGTACCATTTTTTTTTAAGGTCGTGCCATTTCATAAATTCCAAGATACGGTTTTAGCCTAATTTCTGGTCGAGTATAGAACGTATTATTTTAACACCTACCTCGTTGAGTCTATTGGTAGGAATTATAACGTCCGCATAGGCTTTTGCAGGTTCAATAAACTGCTGGTGCATGGGTTTCAATGTGTTTTGATACCTATCCAAGACTTCATCAAGATCACGACCACGATCAGAGATATCCCTTTTCAAACGTCGGATCAATCGTTCGTCACTGTCGCAGTCTATGTAGATCTTGATGTCAAACAGCTCACGAATTTCTGGTAGGGTTAGAATCAAAATACCTTCAACAACGATTATACTGCTGGGCTGTGTCCTTACGGTTTCTTTGGTACGGTTATGTTCTACAAAAGAATAAACAGGTTGATCGATGCTATTACCCTTGCGCAACTCTAACAAATGCGTTTTGAGTAATTCAAAATCAATGGAATTAGGGTGGTCAAAATTAATCTTGACCCTCTCCTCATAGCTTAAGTCACTTGTGTCTTTGTAGTAAGAATCCTGTGAGATAACAGTAACGTCGGTATTCGGGTATTCGTGGACCACTTGATTAACGACCGTCGTTTT
>JBBSPH010000333.1:0-2869 GCA_038258985.1 Flavobacteriales bacterium | reverse complement strand
ATTTAACCCACTTTGCAGCTATCCAGACAGAAGTATCTGATTTTGAGGAGGGTCGGTTTTTTTAAATTCCAGTTTGTGTACTACAGATTTTCGTTTGGTAAAGGGTTGGTGTTTGGTTTTTAGGGCTGTGTAGATGTTTTTTAGATTGTCATTGGGTTGTGAACATTTTCTGGTAGTAATGATTTTATCATAGGTGTTAGTACCCGAGGGGGTGATTACTTTTTGGGTATTTCCAAGATGATGGTGTTGATGTTCAGTCAAGGGATCATATTCTTTTTAATGAAATAGGCCATACATTATAAAAAGCATAGAAGCTTTTAGAGAAATAGGAGGAATCTTTAAATCCAACTTCGTAGGCAACTTCAGAAACGAGGTTATCTGGGTTTTCAGTTAGTAAGTCATAGGCTACACGCAGTCTATGGTTTCTGATATATTCATGTACTGTTTTTCCTGTGATGGATTGAAGTTTTCTATAGAGCTGTGTTTTACTCATCCCGACTTCTTTGGAAAGAATTTCATGATTTAGCTCCGGATTTTTAATATGCTTCAGGATTTCGACATCAATTTTTTCGATAAAATTACGATCCTTGATATTGTCAATTACCTTTGTTTTTATTTTTTCTTTGGACGAAAATATCTCATGAAGTTTTTTACGCGATGTAATCAGATTGTGAATACGAGCCCTTAATACTTTAATATTAAATGGTTTGGCGATGTAATCATCGGCACCAGTTTTGAATCCTTGGATTTGTGAGTTCTCGCCCGTTTTAGCGGTGAGTAATATTATGGGAATATGACTGGTCCGTTCGTCATTTTTCAAGACATCGCACAACGAGATTCCGTCCGTTATAGGCATCATTACATCGCTAAGCACCAAATCAGGAACATATTGAATGCACATTTCGATACCATACTTGCCATCTTGCGCCTGATAAATAACGAATTCAGATTCCAGTTCAGTTTGGAGTAGTTCCCGTACGTCTTCGTTATCTTCAACTATCAAAATTTGAGGCAGCTCATTTTTTACATCGTGTAAGATAGTTTGCTCGTGATCATCTAATGCTGTAAAATCAGAATGCATCTGGTTATCTTGAACCGTACTAAATTGTATATGCTGGGTGTCCAGGTGTTTGTTTTCAAGGGGCAGTGTAATTCTGAAAGTAGTGCCCACGCCTTTTTCGCTTACTATATCTATATCGCCAGAATGCGATGCTAGTAAATCTTTTGTGAGCGATAGACCTATGCCTGAACTTTGTTGAATTGGGTTAACCGGCGCATCTCCTTGATAAAACCTTTCAAATACAAAAGGTAGCTCTGATGCTGTGATGCCTACACCCGTGTCACTGATTTGAATGATGACGTGCTCTGATGATTCAGGACAAATTTGAATATTGGTTTCTATGCGACCGGATTCTGATGTGTATTTAAATGCGTTCGAATAAAGATTTGTCAATACCTTTTGCATGATGTCGGGGTCAAACCAAACCAAGATCCTTTCGCATTCATGATGCACTGTTAAATTAATATTCAAATGCCTAGCAAGTTCTTCAAAACGGCTCACAACCGTCTTAGTAAACACAACAAGGTCTAATTCTGATGCAACTAATTTTCGCGTTCCGGTAGATTCAAGATTTCTAATCTCAAGTAATTCATTGATTAGGTGGAGTAACTCTTTTGCATTTTTATGCATGACGCTAAGTTGTCGTTGCATCCGCGGCCAATCCAGTGAGCCTTGCGAAAGCATTTGCTCCAAGGGCGTAATGATTAACGTGAGCGGAGTTCTGAATTCGTGAGATATGTTAATAAAGAACCGCGTTTTTAGTTTATCAAGCTCTTCCAATTTTTGTGATTGCCCTATTAACAATTGCGACTGAGCCTCAATGTCCTTGTAGACATTTGCATTTTCAAAAGCGATGCCGATATATGCCCCGAGATTCTTGAGTGTATTGATGTGAATATCACTATACGCGTTTGCCTGAAAGCTTTTCACAACCAATATGCCGGTAATGGAACCTTCAGTCAAAAACAACGGAACGTACACTGCAGAAGCATACCCTTCTGCATACCGGTTGTGGTTATCGCGAAAATACGCGACATGCTCACTTTTAAAATCATTAATTCGAATTACCTTTTTCTGTTCAACACACAGCACTGAGAAGCGATCTTCGTCAAGCGTCACAACCGTCTCTTCAATCTGCGGACGAGTTTTTTTCAATGCAGAAAATTCAATTATTCTTTTTTCGGCATCCAGATGGCCTATTGAGAAATGAGCGACATCCATTAACTTTTCGAGAATGGTATAGAGTTGGAAAATAAGTTCTTCTTTCTTTAATGATGCCGTTATTTTTTGTCCAATTTCACTTAACGTTTGAATCGTTTGAAATTGTTGATTGACATGATCACGTTGAATCAACAACTCTTCTTTTTGTTGTATAATTTCTCTCTGTCGCTCAGATAATAAATTGTTTTTTTGTTCCAGCTCCACTGTCCTTTCAGACACCATCACTTCTAATAGTCTCTTTTTGTTATAGAGCTGTTTAGTTCTGAGTTTGTAAAATAAAACAAGCATGCCCACTATTATGAAAAGACCTGAAACTTTGAACCAGACCGTATCCCACCATGGTGGAGTAATAGTGAGGCTAAGCTCAACGGGCACCGACCAGACACCATCATTGTTCGCAGCTTTTATCTTTAAGTTGTATTCACCAGGAGGAATGAATGAAAAGTTGGCTGTCCGTTGTGAGCCTATATAATTCCAGTTTTTATCAATTCCTTCTAACTTATAGGCATAACTATTTTTCGAGGTAGCAGTAAAGTTGATGCCAATAAATTGAAATCCTAATGTCGACTCATCATAGGGTATCGTTAT
>JBBSPH010000332.1:0-2884 GCA_038258985.1 Flavobacteriales bacterium | reverse complement strand
TTTACTATTTTCATCTAATTTTACAAGGATGAAAAAGATTATACCCGTAGAGGATGGAGATTTTTACCTAACATCAGACGGTTATCGTTGTTTTACAGAGCAATACCATCTCAAACGAGGGTATTGTTGCAAGAGTGGCTGTAGGCATTGCCCTTATGGCTATGATAGGCGCACCGACAATTGAGTAAGGAAGTTGTAGGTATTTGCGGCATTAAATTTGCTGTTTTAATTCGGACAAATTCCGCTTTCGCGAAAGCGGACTTCTAACATCAAACAACATGAAAAAGATAGCATTACTCCTACTGGTCATTACTGCAATGATAGGTTGCCAGACAGTGCGCGTGACTCAGGATTACGCCATAGGAACAAATTTTGAGCAATATAAAACCTATGCCTACTACAAAAAAGGAGTTGACGAGGCTGAGATTTCTGAACTAGATAAAAAACGCATCTTGAGAGCAATTGATGCTGAAATGGCTACTAAAGGTTTTACAAAGTCTGAAACGCCCGATGTATTGGTCAGTATTTTTACGGACAGTCAGGAACGGGTTGACGTGTATAATAACAACTGGGGCTGGAATGTAGGATATGGATTTGGTTGGGGCGGTTTCGGTTTTGGTGGACCATTTGGAAATAATGTCAATCGCACTACTGAGGGTGTTTTGTTTATTGATTTGATCGATAGCAATAACAAGGAATTGGTCTGGCAGGGTGAGGGTCGCGCGGCTCTTAAATCCACACCAGAGGAAAAAGTCCAGCGCACTCAAGAAATGGTGCGTGAGATTTTAATGCAATTCCCACCGCAACCTAAAAAACGATAAATCTTTTTTTTGACATAAAACAAAGCCGCAGCGATCTGGATCGCTGCGGCTTTATTCATTTAGGCTATAGCTTCCCAGTTACTTTATAGCAGAAAATGGAATGTCCTGAATGCGGTATTCCCGCCACCCTTTATAATCATAATGCCACCATTCATACGGGTGTACTGTAAAGCCTTGGGACTTCATAGTTTTAATGAGTAAATCTCTAGCCTTACGTTGGTCAACTGTTCCTCCCGCGTAATTTTTGTAGGAGCGATGGCTCATTTCGTCATAAGCACTAGTCATCTTGACTTCCTCCCCTGTTTTTAAATCATAAAGACTTACATCCACAGCGCATCCGCGATTGTGCCTGCTTCCTGTTTTAGGATTAGCAACAAATCGTTTATCCTCATTAGGTGTTATATCCCAGAATAATTTGGTTACTCTCCACGGTCGGTAACCATCAAAAATCATTAATCCATAACCAAATGGTTCGAGTTCCTCATTGGCTCTTAGCAATGCCAGAGCAGCAGGCTTTTGCAAGAAGGCACGACTCTGGGTATATACTGCACGTCCCGCAAAATTATTTTTAGTCGCGTACCGAATATCTAGACATATGGTAGGCTCCAGACTGATGAGTTCCACCAGATTCGGCGATTTGAAATTTCCTTGCTCTTCAGACATTTGAGAACTCGCGGTATTTACAAAGGATAAATGTAGTAGCATCATCAGTAAAACTGGACGATGTCTTCCTTTAGCAAAAAAACTTTTTACAATTGTAGGCACACTATAGTTATATCATTAAATCCGTAAATCGTAATCCTATCATTTTCAACGAGCCACGAACCAACTACATTCCCGCAATACCTCTTGGTAATATTGAGTTTCAGAATAATCTACACTCAATCGATCAAAATATTCTGAATGAGCACCGCATAGTTCTAATTGACGCTGATGGTCGTTTGTGAAGCAGCGGTTGGCTTTAGCCAGCGCAAAAGTGGCCTTTGCCTTTGTTTCTTTGTTGCCTCTCGCCTTGATCGCCATTGTAAAATAGTTACCTGCCCTATCAATGACTTGCCTGTATTTTGCCTCAATCGGTTTGTCATCCCAGTTATAACCCTTTAAAGGGTTGCGATGGTTATTACCCACATAATAGAGATCATTTAGAAACCAACCCTCTACACTTATATTGTACCAGATATTACCCAACATATAATTATAATCTGCGGCGTTATTAGAATTTTTGCTACCTAATTTTTCCAATTGTAGCATCAGTTCTACTAACTTAATTTTATTGTCTCGGTATTTTTCCAATTGCTGTATGGTAAATGGCTTACCCACTAGATCTGAATATGCTAAATGCATCTTATCACTTATGGTACTAAAGTCTACATCCATCCACTCTTTGATACTGGAGGAAACAATCTCAGGACGTACGTTTGACTGCCAGAAATCACTAGGATTCTTTACACTTTTAAATTCTTTCAACGCTTCCTGAGGCTTGCCTACCGTTAGATAATAGTTACCCATCAAATCGTGGGCAAAATCTGCGGGAGATACATCCAATCGTGAAAGAATCAATTCTTCAAAATTTGTCAACTTGTTGCCTTTCAAAAAGTGACCTTCAAATTTTCTGATGGCACTTCCCTCCATAAATGGATATTTATTATCAAACGAATAATCATAACGCCGTTCAGATTTCCATTTGTCGTAAGAGTATGTCGATTGCTCCACATAATAACCAAAGTTCACCGCGACAAGCGCGCCGCCTATAGCATCACCTGACTTCTTATAAAGACTTGCTATTGTGTTGAAGAAAGCTGCAGATAGGGCTGGACTATCATGCAATACCTTCCGGTCTTCCAGCTCTCCATAAAGTTGATTGATCCTTTTACTTTCAACCTCACCAATCATTCGGGTACGTATAATAAAATCCAAACGTTGTGCATCTGTATAAAAGGGAGATCTTGAAGAAATCTGAGTTAAAGTAGACTGGGCCGCAGTCAAATCATTTCTATCAATCGCTATAATGGCTTGCAACAGATAGTAGATATCCTTAGTTACTATCCCGGCCTGATCCAATT
>JBBSPH010000331.1:0-2892 GCA_038258985.1 Flavobacteriales bacterium | reverse complement strand
TTTTCTGCGATCATTTCTGCAGGGCGGCCTTCTATGTGGTGGCGTTCTAGCATGTGCACCAATTCGCCATTTTTGAACAACGCCATACTTGGTGAACTAGGTGGGAATGGAACCATTGCTGCTCTTGCAGTGTCCACTGCCTCACGATCCACACCCGCAAAAACCGTTACTAAATGATCCGGCTTTTTACCGTTTACCAAGGACATTTTAGCTCCTGGACGTGCATTTGCCGCAGCACAACCGCAAACAGAATTTACAACGACAAGTGTCGTTCCTTCCTTGCTTAGTGCGCTTTTTACGGCATCTTCTGTATATAATTGTTCAAAACCTGCAACTCCTAAATCGTCACGCATGGGTTGAACCATTTCTGCTGGGTACATAATATTTATTTTTTACAAAGGTAATGGCTATAGACGAGACTGGTATGACTACCCATCATTTGTTCCTATAGCGTGTAAGTGCGAACTGATTCTATTCTTCCTCTTCTTCCAGTAACTCGTCGAGTTCCTTTTTGTAGAGCGTTTCTGCAAGATCTTCCGCGGTGCGTTCGTAGAGATTTTCAACCTCAGGATCTGCACCGTGCTCGATAAGCTGTCGTACCAATTTAAAATTGCCTTTTGAGTTCATCAAGGCTACCCACAGCGGGCCATTCTCATGCTCGTCCAGTAAATTAGGGTCTGCAAAATTATTAAGCAGAATCTGTGCGGTTCCTGTTTGCATTTCCAGACTACAGTGGTGCAAGGCGCTGTAGCCTATTTTATCTTGATGGTTTGTGTCTGCACCATCGTCGATAAGCTTCTGTAATAATTCTTCCTTGCCGAAAAATGATGCATGCATCAAGGCCGTACGCCCATCAGCGTCTTTTGCATCGACGCCGTGGTCTGCCAGTAGCGTCATAAGTTCTTCTGTTGCATCGCGATCTACCAGATTGCGCATGCGTCTCAACGCATCGAAGGGGACCAATGGTTGTTTAGGTGTTGCCATTTTTATTTACTCGTTTTATTAAATTGTTCCAATACTTTATCTGCAATTGCCTGCATTTCATCTTTCTCCAGACTTACCTTGTTTGAAAAGCGCATGTCTTCCATGTCTCTCAACGGGATCAAGTGCACATGCACATGTGGTACTTCCAGTCCTATTACTGACATACCGATGCGCTTGCACTCCACAACAGTGCGCAAGCATAACGCTACCTGTCTGGAAAATCGCATAAGTTCGGTATAGGTTTTTTCATCAAGATCAAAAAGTTTGTCGGTTTCCTTCTTAGGAACACACAACGTATGGCCTGGAGCATTTGGGTTAATATCAAGAAACGCAATAAAGTTCTCTGTTTCGGCAACCTTGAAACATGGTATCTCGCCAGAAATTATTTTAGTAAATACACTCATGATCAATCTCTTGAAATTTCTAGAATTTCTAGTTTAATGGTTCCTACAGGTACGGTGACCTCGGCCACATCGCCTACTTCCTTGCCCAGCAATCCTTGACCGATCGGAGAATCTACGCTTATGTATCCTTTGGAAAGGTCAGATTCACTTTGCGCCACTAGTTTATAATTCATCACCATATTATTGTTATGGTTTTTGATCTTCACCATGCTGTGAATCAGCGCTTTTGAAAGGTCCAGAGTGTTTTCATCAATGATTCTTGCATTAGAAACTACGGCTTCCAGTTTTGAAATGCGCATTTCTAGCATTCCTTGAGCTTCCTTGGCCGCATCGTATTCCGCATTCTCACTTAAATCTCCTTTATCGCGCGCTTCTCCAATAGCTTGCGATGCTGCCGGTCGATCAATATCTTTCAGCTGGTTTAGCTCATCCTTCAACTTTTTCAGGCCTTCTTCTGTGTAGTATGATACGTTACTCATGATAAATCTTATTAATATTTCCGTGGGAGAGTTTGCTTTCGTACTTCGACTACGCTCCGTATGAACTCATTTTGTTTCGCTTTCGCACTTCGACAAAGCTTAGTACTAACTTATTTTATTTCGCTTTCGCGAAAGCGAAATAAACCCAGCCACTTCCCATGCAGAGACACAGGTCTCTATAAAACAGAAAATCCCACGTTTGTTGCGGGATTTGTGTGGCAAATATACGAAATCTCATTAGGAACGTTATATTTTTAGATCTTTACACTTTGCCCATGAAAAAATTTATGCTGTTGATTGCCCTTGTCGCACTTCTTTCCTGCACTGACGATGGCAACAATAACCGGAATCCATTCCTCATCGACTTATCATTCCAGGTTCAATTGAATACAGACCTGCCGCAATATTCAGAGTTGAATTTTGCCGGCAACAGGGTCATTGTTCCAAATCAAGGGATACGCGGTATCGTAGTGTACAACATAGGCAATGGCCAATACAGTGCCTTTGAACTGGCAGATCCCAACCACGCGCCCAGTGCCTGCTCAACAATGACGGTTAACGGCCTGGTCGCTACCTGTCCTTGCCCGGAGGATTCCAACTCCTACGATATTACCTTCGGACAGCCTTCCACGGGCGGTGGTGTTTATGGGATGAAACCCTACCGAGTCAACCGCAGCGGGAATGTGATTGTAGTTTCAAATTAGTATTTAGTACAAAGTATTAAGACGTTTTCCATTGACGTGTAACTGGCTCAATTATCGCTTCATTTCCTACTCTGCCCAGTGAGCAACTCAACATTGCTGATGGTAAACGTGTGATTTTTTTCATCGCTGGGATCTAAATCATGGCTTCGGCTACGCTCAGCCAGCTGGTGGCACGCCGCTATTTTACCTGCCGGGATCAAGTTCTCTGTCATTTCACCTTTAAGATCCTTATATAAACAAAAAACCGATGACCAGTAAAACTGATCATCGGCCAGATGTCTTTATACTTTGTACTCCATACTTGATTCCTTTAAAAAGTAA
>JBBSPH010000330.1:0-2894 GCA_038258985.1 Flavobacteriales bacterium | reverse complement strand
TGTTTCAATGACTATAGTGGGATCAACAACATCTTGGGTAGCATCAATGGCGTTTAATATCAAATTGATCAATACCTGTTCAATCAAATAGCTATCTACAAGCAATACTTGACCGGCGTCTGGATTTTCAAAGATCAATTTTACTTGCTTTTCCTTAATGGAAGGTTCCAGCAAACTTTGGATACTAGAAAAAAGTACCTGGGCATTAACTGGCGTCTTGTGCACGTGGGTAACTTTGTTGAGCGTACGATACGTTTGTGCAAATTTCATCAATCCGTCACTACGTCGTTTAATCGTGGTGATGCCTGCAAGTAAATCGTCTACAGCAATCTGATGGTTTTTTGGATGTGCTGCGGCAGCAAGCAATTCGTGTTCCAGTGTTTCTGCAAGTGAGGATATGGGTGCAATGCTGTTCATGATCTCGTGGGTCATCACGCTCAATAATTTTTTCCACGCCTCGCTTTCTGTCTGATTAAGGGTTTCTTCAATATTCTGTACGGCTACAAGTTTAAAAGAGTTTTCCTCCACCTCAAAAACTGTGTCCGTGATCAGTACCTTGATATCTTCCTGACGCATTTTCAGGGTCACGCTACTTCCTGTTGTATGGTAGCGGTCAAACAATTCTTCGTAAACGCTGGGACGTCTCGCCTCTACGAAACTGATATTCTTGAACGATGGAAAATCCAACAATTTAAGAAAGGAATCATTGAGCCACATCACGGCACCGTTTTCCAGATTGAAGGCAATTATACCAACGTTGACCATGGAAAGGATTTTTTGCAGGTAAACAAACTGAGCCTGACGTTCCCTATCGATGGATTTGATGGTTCGATTGACCAGATTGAAACCCTTGTGCAAATGGCGTATGTCCTGCGAGCCACTATCCTCTACAAACCAGCGGGAAAAATCCCGGTACTTGACAGATTCAAAAAAATCATCCATCTCGCGGAACCGCCTGGTAGTATACGCATGTAGATTGAATACCAAAAAAAGGAGCAATAAAGCAGCAGGAATGATATAGTAATACCTATCGTTTAAAATGCCGTACGATAAAATCAAAGCAGCGATTACCACTGCTCCTATCCGCAACCATAGAAATAAGGTGTAGCTCCTATAGTTCATATTTGTTCAATCTACGATAAAGCGCTGTACGGGTCAGGCCTAGTTCCTTAGCGCTTTGCGTGATGTTTCCATTATTTTTATCGATAACATTGAGAATAGTTGCCTTTTCAAGATCTTCCAGATTGCTCGTGTGCGGTAAATCATCGGTTACCGGTGCAGTCTCCATGGCTGAAAATGTCAAATCATCTGCATCCAGTGCATTCCCATCGCACATGATTACTGCTCTTTCCAGCGCGTACTGCAGTTCCCGAACGTTACCGGGAAATGAGTGGCTGTGTAATTTTTTGCTGAAACTTGGTTTAAGTTCTGGAATGGGGCGCCCATACTTTTCTGCATATACTTCTATAAAGTGGTCGGCAAGTAATTCGATATCGCTTTCGCGAAAGCGTAACGCAGGCACCACAATATCCACCGTATTGATTCTGTACATCAAATCCTTGCGGAATCGCTGCTCGTCTGCCAATTGCTGCATGGGTAGATTAGTCGCACAAATCAAACGTATATCGACTGGAATGGACTCGTTGGAACCCAACGGCGTAACGCAACGATTTTGCAGCACCGACAATAGCCGGGCCTGCTGTTGCAGCGATATATTGCCTATCTCGTCCAAGAAGAGCGTGCCTCCCTGCGCAGCCTCAAACCTACCCTTGCGGTCTTCCCGGGCGTCTGTAAATGCACCTTTTTTATAACCAAATAGTTCGCTTTCAAAAAGCGTCGCCGTCAGCGCGCCTACATCAACTTTTACAAATGGCATCCCGCTGCGGTGCGACTGCTCGTGCAGTGCCTGTGCGATCAGTTCCTTCCCGGTACCGTTTTCTCCCAATATTAGGATATTGGCGTCTGTAGGTGCCACCTTTTCCACTTTGAGAAACACGTCACGCATGATCGCGCTGTCACCTACAATCGTGGTTTTTAGGCTGTCACTGGCCTTTTTAGCCTTATTGCTATTCTTTTCAATAATCAAGTCACCTACCGCGGTGAGTATCTTGTCGTTTTTCCAGGGTTTGATGATAAAGTCTGCCGCACCCAATTTGAGTGAACGTACCGCCAGGTCAATATCTGCATAAGCCGTGATCAAAACAACGTCCACCTGTGGCGATTCTTTTTTGATCTGATTGAGCCAATAAATGCCTTCGTTGCCCGTATTGACCAGTCCATTGAAATTCATGTCCAGAATCACCAGATCAAACTTTGTGGCTTTCATCAAGCCGAGTATGGTATTGGGATTTTTAGTCACCACAACCTCGTTGACCTTAGGTTTTAACAGTAACCTCATGGCGATCAACACATCTGGATCGTCGTCAACGATCAATATTTTGGCATTCTTTAACTGCATAGGTACAATGATACAAAATGATTAGCGTCCAGATAACGATGAAAGACCGCTTCGCTAAAAGACAAATGACGAAAGACTAATCCATAGCTATTTAAAGATTATCGTTTATCAATTCTATAATTATGAATTTTGAGCGTTGTATACCTATTCCCAGAAACAGGATCATAAACCAGAAGCGATAGCTCAACCACACCTACACTGCTTTGATGGCATCATTTAAATTTTTAATGGGATACGAATGATACAAAATTTAGTAGTTCCGTTAATTTAGTTCGCTTTCGCGAAAATGGAATAAGATAATTATTCTGGAATAACATTTATCCTTTAATAAAGACATCCAACCAATAACAACTATCATTTCTTAACACTTCAAAATTTAGAATTAAACCCGCGTTAGGGACCTGCCTGTCGTGCCTCTGTCAGGCAGGTTGCAGCG
>JBBSPH010000329.1:0-2900 GCA_038258985.1 Flavobacteriales bacterium | reverse complement strand
TCCTTTTAAAAAGCTAATCGAACAACAATGATAAAAAATAGTTTGTGATTTTTTAGGCGCTTGGGAGGGTTCTATATTTTTATTGATGATACTTCTCATATCTTGCGCGCCACACCTTTTTTCTTTTTGGACTAGTCAAAGGTAAAACTTACCTTGTCGAATTGTGGCAGGAAGATAAGATCCGATAGTGTTAAGAAGGCAACCACACAGCTTGCATGAAACCTGGAAAGCTTTTGTTTAAATATTAAAGACGGGATTATACATGGATAATGGTAAGCTAAACCTGACAAAAAAACTTTTCCAATAAAAATGATCTTCAAGAATCCATTCAAAGCAACGTTAGGTTTTGTTGCAATATTTTCCCTGTTTGTCCATGTAAGTTGCGATACCGCCAAACCATCCGGTGAACATACAACCTGGGATAAATATGGAGGCAGTTCTGACCAGTCAAAATATTTTGATGGGTCTCATATCAACAAAGAAAATGTGAATCAGTTGGAAGTGAAATGGGTGTATCCTACAGAGGATAATCTGTTCTATCACTTTAGCCCCATCGTTGTAGATACTGTAATGTATTTGTATGGTAAGAATAGCTCGCTGATAGCTGTCAACGCCTTGACAGGTAAGGAGATTTGGATACATACTAATTTGCGGGGCATTAGCAAACGAGGTATAAATTATTGGGAAAGTAAGGACAAGAAAGATAAACGTTTAATATTCACGCTTGATAATTCATTGCAAGCCATTAATGCTGTGACTGGAAAATCGATTATGACCTTTGGTAACAACGGATATGTTGACCTGAGGGAAGGGTTGGATCGTGATCCGACATCTATACGTAGAGTGCAAGCTATGATGCCGGGTGCTATTTTTGATGATCTTGTTATACTTGGATGCGCACCGGGTGAAAATTATTTTACTCCACCCGGATACGTAAGGGCATACAATGTAGTGAATGGTAAATTGGAGTGGACATTTCACACCATTCCTCAGCCGGGTGAATTTGGGTATGACACGTGGCCAAAAGATGCCTACAGGTATGTGGGAGGCGTGAATGTTTGGAGTGAAATAACGATCGATGAAAAAAGAGGAATTGCCTATTTGCCAGTGGGTTCTCCTACATATGATTTTTACGGCGCGGACCGTGAAGGAAGCAACCTCTTTGGTAACTGTCTAGTGGCAGTGGATGCCCGCACCGGAAAAAGGTTATGGCACTTCCAAACTGTACATCACGATCTTTGGGATTATGACTTAGCATCAGCTCCACAATTGATAACCATAAACCGTGACGGCAAAAAGATTGCTGCCGTTGCAGTAGCGACCAAGCATGGATTTGTGTTTGTATTTGATCGAGTAACAGGTGAGCCTGTATTTCCTATTGAAGAAAGACCTTTTCCGGCCAGTGAAATGTTAGGAGAAAAATCATGGCCAACGCAGCCTATACCGGCCGTAGTTCCAGGGTTCACGCGACATGAAGTAACCAGGGAAACGCTCAACCCCTATTTTTCTGATACAGTAAAACAACAATGGTATAAGCGTCTTGACTCTGCTAAGGCAGGTTTATTTATTCCTCCTTCAGATAAATATGAAATGATTGCAATGCCCGGTGCTTTAGGTGGTGCCAGTTATGGGAACACGGCTTCTAATCCTGCGGCAGGTATGTTATATGTAATGGCAGAAGATTATCCATCCATCTATAAACTTTTTAAAGTTGGGAAACGAAAACCAATGTTATCTGAATCGGATGCAAAAAGAGTAAAAACATTATATGAAGGAAATTGTCAGGTTTGTCATGGAAGAGATATGAATGGAGGTGTTGGACCCTCGCTGGTAAATGCAGGAAAGCGCCTGATGTTTAATGAATTTAAAAGTATCGTAACCGAAGGCAAGGGACGCATGCCAGCCTTTGTTCATCTTGACGACCAAACGCTGTTTGCTTTTTACCGTTATACAGGCGGAACGCCAGAAGGATTGAGGTTCGGTGGAGGTAATACCGAACAGCAAAAAACAGATGGACCCGTGGTTGCTTCTGGTGGTGCAACGATCCCTCCAGATGAAAGTCGTGCTAACGCGATGACGGAGTATCCAGAAGGTGTTCCTCATCCAGAAGATCGATACACAACAGACTACGGTACTGAATGGCCGGCATTACTAAGTCCTCCATGGGCTACGCTAACAGCCTATGATCTTAACGATGGAACAATTAAATGGAGGAAGCCCATTGGTCTGGATTCTGCTTTTACCAATGGAGATAAGACAGCAGGCGCACCCGGTGGCACAATAAGAAAAGGGATGGTGATTACTTCCACCGGTGTGGTGTTTGCTACAGGCAAAGGGGGAATGGTATACGCATTTGATTCCGATAATGGTACCATTTTATGGGAGACTACATTAAGTAATGAATCCAGTGGTCAGCCCATCATGTTTGAAATTGATGGCAAGCAGTATCTTGTGATCAATGCTTCTTATATATTTGAAAGAGACAGCTACAATGCTTCCAGGAAACCGGGAGCTTTACCAAAAGGCTACATCGTATATGCGCTGCCAGATGGTAAGTAATTATCATTTTAGTTATTGAAAAATTTTGACACTAGACTATAAGCATTCACCATTTTAATTAAAGAATCATGATCAGATTGTTTTTATTACTGTTCATTTTGGCAACCGTATCGGTTACTGCTCAACCCAATGTAGAGCGTGTTGTTCACAACGATCCAACCAAATACAAGTCGCTTTCTTCAGTTCATGCCGGAGCTGGTCAAATGGGATTTATGGAGTTGATTGGACGAAATGATTTATCAACCAATTTTCTTTATCTGCATGCCGGGGTTATCCATGCTAAAAGTGGCATTGGGCATCACTTCCATCACAGTATTGAAGAGATGTATGTTATCCTTAAT
>JBBSPH010000328.1:0-2910 GCA_038258985.1 Flavobacteriales bacterium | reverse complement strand
TTTTCGCTTTTCTTTCCCATTTTAGTTAGGCTTTAATTCTGATTTTTTGATCTTCTTTGACACTACGCGCTCCTTCGACGATAATCAAATCTCCGTTTGCAAGACCTTCCAATATCTCGATCCTGTTGTCGCTAGTTTTACCGGTTTTGATTAATTTCCTTTTCGCGACAGCGGTATCAAAATCTCCACCATCGGTGCGGTCGCTTGCGATCATCACGTATTGCTCACCATCCTGATTCTCGCTGATGACGGCTAATGGGATTAAAATCGCGTTCTCACTTGTATAGTCGTTGATCTTCAAACGCGCCGTTAAGTTAGGCTTGACCTCGCCTTTTGCATTTTTAACGGGAACCTCAATTTTAAAGGATCTGTTAGCGGGATTAATAAATGAACTGCTCTGTCTAACCTTGCTGATCATGGTTTCACCCAAAACTGGAAACTCCACCTGAACATCAGTTCCTTCCTTAATGGAGGCGATGTAGGTTTCAGGCACCTCCACATCAATGTACATATCGCTCAAGTTGACTAGTCTAAATAATTCTGTCATTCCAGGTGAAACTACATTTCCCTGCTCTGTAATTACATTATCTATCACACCAGAAAATGGAGCGGTAACCGTACTTTTTGCAAGCTGTTGCTGCATGGATCTAATGGAGCTTTGCTGACCTTCATAGGCAGCTTTTGCCTGTAAGTATTGGATTTCAGATCCTATGTTCTGATCCCACAATCTTTTCTGACGTTCGAAAGTCGTTTTGGCAAGTTGTGCCTGCACTTTCATTTGCTCAATTTGCTGGGAAACGCCACCATCATCGATTTTGGCAAGACGTTGTCCCTTAGATACACGCTGTCCTTCTGTAACATAAACATTGGTAAGCACACCAGACATTTCTGCCATTAGAGTAATGTTCTGTTTGGTGTCCACGCTTCCCTGTAATTCAATGTAGTGGTTGAACAAGGTGTCGGTAATGGTTGCAACACTTACGAGCGAGCCATCTTTTTGCTCGGTATTTTTATCTAGGTATTGTTCAATACTGCGTATCTCGTTTTCCAACTCTTTCTTCTCATTAAGAAGCTCGGTTTTTTTCTGTGCAATGGCCGCAGTATCGCCTTCTGCGATGAGCTCATCGATCGATTTTTCTCCACCGCCACAGGCGATGAGAATAGGCAATAGCAATAGGTATGTGAATCTGTTTTTCATGATCTTGTTGGTATTATG
Source organism: Flavobacteriales bacterium (assembly GCA_038258985.1). Lineage (GTDB taxonomy): Bacteria > Bacteroidota > Bacteroidia > Flavobacteriales > Flavobacteriaceae > Nonlabens. Next base: position 1,694 of record JBBSPH010000328.1, on the reverse strand, counting down.
GTCAGTCGTTTCTAGGTGATAAATAGTTGGGTGTATTGAGTACGGTTTCCAGTGCCGCCTTGTTTGTTATGACTTGGAACATGCTGTTGAGATAATCTCCCTGCGCCTGGTACAATTGTGTTTGTGCCTGCCTTAAGTCAAAACTGGTAGAAATACCTTCTGTAAACTTGATCTGGTTCTTGTTCTCGATGCGCTCTGCAAGATCTAGGTTTTGCTTGTTGGTATAATAGGTATCGATGGCGAGCTCGTAATCGTTGACGGCAGTTTCAAAATCCAATCTGATTTCTTGCGACGTGCGATCTAGGTCGGTTTCTGCTTGATCCCATGCAATCTTCAAACGATCAGTACGCGCCTTTCTACCGAAAGAAGTAAAAATGGGCCAGTTGATATTCACTCCCACAATAGATTGTTGGAACCATTTATTATTGGTATTAAAAACAAAATCATCACTAAATGTATTTGCACCATAATTGATGAAACTGGTGAGTTTAGGCAACGCCTGGCTGCGTTCCAACTTGTACTCCAACCGTCGTTGCTGACTGAGGTTGTAGGCAATTTGATAATCAACCGATTTGTCAAGGTTGAGATTCTCGTTGCTCAACGCTGGGTCTATGGTTTTAATCGCAAGACTTTCTAGGTTGTCAGCAAGTACCACGGTAGAGGCTAGATCAATACCCAAAGCTAGCTGAAACATATTGATCGCAATCTCTGTCTGGCGGCGTGCACTGTTAAGCTGGTTGGTCAATTGAAGGAAAGTGATCTCCAGCTGCTCCACATCTTCCTGCTCGGTCAAACCATTTTCAAAAATCGTTCTGGTCTCATCCAGATTCTTTTTGACGGTTTCTAGGTTGCGAGAGACGATAGCTACATTTTCTTGGGAAAGCAAAACGCCGCCATAAGCATTGATAACACCTTTGCGCACCTCAAGTTTTGTCTTGTTATTGGCATTTTCTGAAAAATCCAGAAATGTTTCTGAAGCTTCCAACGCCACGATGTAGCTACCGTCAAAAATAACCTGGCTAAGCGTTGCGCTTACCGTTGCATTCTGCTTTTGAGAGAATACGACAGGTTGAAAGGTCCCGGGAGCGCCACCAAAAAATTCTGCTGGGATTACCTGAATAGGCTGCTTTATCTGGTAGTTGTAGTCGCCGTTACCGGTTATTTGAGGCAATCCTGTAGAGGTAGTTTCCCATTTTTGCTTCAGCGCTTTGGCTATGTCGCGTTTTGCGTTGATCGCCTGGTAGTTGTTGTCAAGGGCAAAATCAATGGCTTCTTCCAGGGTAAAACTGTAGTTCTCTGGGGTAGTGGAGACTTGTTGTGAGTTCGCTTTCGCGAAAGCGAAACACATCAAAATTAGTGCTATATACTTGATGGTGGACATTTTAATGGTGGTTTGATTGGGTTAGTTCATTCAAGATTTTACGGCCTGAGGGTGTAACTATGCCGCGTAGGTGGTATTCCAGATATTGGTCATAGAGCTTGCTTTGTGGGAATTTATCACTAGGGAAAATAGAAGAATCCTTGATCCCTTGAAGTCCAATGAAATACATGCGAGAGACAAAGGATTTATCAATATTATCGCGGTACAGTTTAAGTTCAATTCCACGCTCTACATTCTTGTAGATGCAGGCCTCCATGTGCTGGTACATTTGGCCATTTACCACGCGATAAGCTTCTGGATAATATTTCTGTAA
>JBBSPH010000327.1:0-2913 GCA_038258985.1 Flavobacteriales bacterium | reverse complement strand
GAACAGGACAAAAAGCGGTCGCTGAGCGGAGCCGAAGCGAAAGCCTTGTCAAAAAACGATTTTCAGGGAATGACGATGGATGCGTTTTTGGCACTGGAGGATAATACCCTAAATGAATATTTGAAAGAAAATGGATTTCAAGAGAAATACCGCTCCCAAAACGTAAAAAACATGGTGCGCAGCGGTACCGCAAAACCTGCAGATCTCTCATTATATCTAGAAGATGCCAACTCACAATTATTTGACACGCCGGTAAAGGGTGCAGAGTTGTACCGCTCCAATGATGGTGGTAAAACCTGGAAGAAAACGCACGAAGGCCAGATTGACGACACCTTCTTCAGCTATGGTTATTATTTTGCACAAGTGCGCGTCGACCCTAAAGATGTAGAGAAGGTTTACGTTATGGGTGTTCCCATCATCAAATCAGCAGATGGCGGTAAGAACTGGACCAATATTTCCAGAGAAAACGTCCATGCAGACCACCATGCGTTATGGGTCAATCCCAACGATAGTGGTCACTTGATCAATGGTAATGATGGTGGTTTGAACATATCTTACGACGATGGTGAAACCTGGATCAAGAATAACTCACCAAGTGTAGGACAGTTCTACTACATCAATTATGACATGGAAGAGCCATACAATGTCTACGGTGGATTGCAGGACAATGGTGTTTGGGTGGGTGCAAACAACGCTCGCGAAAACCGCTCCTGGCAACAACAAGGTCAGTACCCGTGGGAATCCATCATGGGTGGTGATGGGATGCAGGTACAGATCGATTCTAGGGACAAAAACATCGTTTATACAGGTTTCCAATTCGGTAATTATTACCGCATCAATAGAAAGACGGAAGAACGCGAATACATCCAACCAAAACATGAGTTAGGTGAATCACCATACCGCTTCAACTGGCAGACGCCTATTTTGTTGAGTTCCCATAACCAGGACATTCTATACCTAGGGAGCAATAAACTGCATAGATCTTTTGATAAGGGAGATACTTGGGCAGCGATCTCACCCGATTTAACACAAGGCGCCAAGGAAGGTAATGTAGCCTACGGCACATTGACCGCGATAAGCGAATCACCGTTTCAATTTGGGTTGATCTATACGGGATCTGATGATGGACTGGTTCAACTGACTAAAGATGGTGGTACAACCTGGACAAAATTGAACGGCGGCTGGCCGGCAGACCTTTGGGTAAGCCGTATAGTAGCCTCGCAACACAAGAAAGATCGGGTCTATGTAACGTTGAATGGGTATCGCAGCGATAATTTCACGCCTTATGTTTATAAGAGCGAGAACGCTGGAGAAACCTGGACCAGCATAGGGTCGTCGATCCCAACATCTGCGGTTAATGCAATCATTGAACATCCAACTGAAGAGGAAGTGGTTTTTGTAGGTACCAATAACGCGGTCTGGCATTCTTCTCAAAATGGTGCATGGTCCTTGCTCAACGCAGCCATGCCACCGGTGGCAGTTCATGATCTCAAGATACAGCCAAAATCCAATGACCTTTTGGTAGGAACACATGGTCGCTCTATCTATCGTGCTAACCTAGATGCGCTACCACTGATAAAAGTTGGCCCTGAGGAAAAATCTTTGGGAGGTATAAGTAAAAAACTAAAAGTTTTACCTGTACAGGGTTTCAAAGCCTCCAGCCGTTATGGCGCTACCAGTTTTTTAAGGGATGAGAGTCCAGAGCCATCACTAGAAATTGCCTATTATAGTCCCGAATCTGGCAAAACCCAGATTGAAATCCTTAATAATGAGGGGAAAACACTCCAGCAAATGACGCTGGACAGCGATGCCGGATTGAATTTTTATCAGTACAACGGTAGCATTTCAGAAGATGGTGTGAAACGCTTTGATAAAAAGGACGCGCCTGTAAAAGCTGGCAATGGAATGTATTATTTGCCTGTTGGGAAATATACCATCAAGCTCTCTGGAAAAGGTGGAAGTGCGACAGAAAATCTAGAGGTAAAATAAACACTTCATCATATCTATAAAAAGATGGGTTGATCACATGAAATAATGAAACGGCATTTTCTACAAATGCCGTTTTTTGTGAATTTACTTTTATGGAGTTCGCTTTCGCGAAAGCGAAACAGCCACTAACAATAATTACGTCCTAGGAAAAGTAATTTTATCCTCGTTCTATCGACCTAATACCTGTGGCCTGAGTCTGCCTCACGGGATTTATTTATTAAGATTGAATCCAAATAATACCTCAGATTATCATATTACAAAAGGCTTAATTGAAAATGGCGGCTTTGGCAGCTATCTTCGCAGCAAATTAAAAACCAATACATGAGCGCATTAGTAAAATCTTCTCTTGCCCGCAAATGGGTAATGGCACTTTCGGGATTGTTCCTCGTTGTGTTTCTTACTCAGCACTTTACCATCAACATTACCTCTGTAATTGCTCCAGATACTTTTAACAGTTGGTCTCATTTTATGGGCTATAATCCATTGGTGCAATTTGTTTTGCAACCTATACTTATAGGCGGAGTAATCGTTCACTTTGTGATGGGAATCGTTCTTGAGATCCAGAATAATAAGGCAAGACCAATAAAATATAAAAGGTTTGACGGTAATTCAAACTCCACTTGGGTGTCCAGAAATATGATTATAACTGGTGCCGTGGTCCTTGCTTTTATGGGACTTCACTTTTATGATTTTTGGATTCACGAGATTAATTACAAATACATTGCTAGTGGTCCAGAAGATGCCACTAGATATTTACCAGATTTGAAAGAGAAGTTTGTTGATCCTATTAGAACTTGGATTTACGTCGGTTCTTTTGTCCTGTTGGCGCTTCACTTGTGGCACGGCTTTAATAGCTCGTTCCAGTCCATGGGAGTTAAAAGCGTAAAAAAAGGCGATGGCTTTAGAAAGTTCACTTATGCATGG
>JBBSPH010000326.1:0-2922 GCA_038258985.1 Flavobacteriales bacterium | reverse complement strand
TTTTCGCTTTCGCGAAAGCGTAACGTCGAACAGATTCAGGGCAAGCTACCTGCATTGAACGAAGTCGAATGAGTCGAACATGGTTAAAATGCAAGAGCAGCCTACATCTTACCTGCTTTACAGAAGCTAAATCATGATTAATGGAATTCAAACTGCTAAGCCTAAGCAAAAAGGCCTGTAAAAACGCCTGCTACCTATTATATTTGTAGGCCGTGGGTTTTACGCCCACACTACGGTAATTACTAACAAAAACCTTTATACATGTCAACCCAACAACCTAAGATCATATATACCAAAACCGATGAGGCGCCAGCGTTAGCAACGGCTTCCTTTCTTCCAATCGTGAAGAAGTTCATCGCTCCCGCAGGTATTGATATTGAGACGAAGGATATTTCACTTGCCGCTAGAATCCTCGCTGTATTTCCAGATAAATTAGGCGATAAAAAAGTACACGATGCACTTGCTGAGCTAGGTCAGCTGGTCACCAAGCCAGAGGCAAACGTGATCAAACTTCCCAACATTAGTGCATCCGTACCTCAATTAAATGATGCCATTAAGGAATTGCAAGAAAAAGGCTATGACCTTCCTTTCTACCCAGAAGACGCACAAAGTGCGGAAGATAAGGATATCAAAAAACGCTATGACAGCGTTAAGGGTAGTGCGGTTAATCCAGTATTGCGTGAGGGAAATTCTGACCGTCGCGCACCGAAACCTGTCAAGCAATATGCGAAAAACCACCCGCACAGCATGGGTGTGTGGAGTAAAGAAAGTAAGTCCCACGTCTCCACCATGGAACACGGTGATTTTATGCACAACGAGAAAAGTGTCACGGTAGAAAAAGCTACGACCGTAAATATCCAAATGGTAGACAAGAATGGAGATACTCACGTCTTGAAAGAAAACCTATCCATAAAGGCAGGCGAGATCATCGATGCTACCTATATGAGTAAAGAAGCTCTATTAGAATTTTTGGAGGATCAGATTGTGGATGCCCGTGAACAGGACGTGTTATTCTCCCTGCACATGAAGGCGACAATGATGAAGGTTTCTGACCCAATTATCTTCGGCCATGCGGTTCGTGTTTTCTTCAGATCTGTATTTGATAAATATGAAAAAGATCTAGATAAGATAGGTGTAGATGTCAACAATGGTTTCAATGATTTATTAAGCAAATTACACGAGCTTCCAGACGATAAAAAAGAAGAAATTCAAGATGCGCTAAGACGCGTGATGGACTATCGTCCGGATATAGCCATGGTCAATAGCGACAATGGAATCACAAATCTACATGTACCTAGTGACGTGATCATTGATGCATCTATGCCGGCAATGATCAGAAATTCTGGTCAAATGTGGAACAAGGATGGTAAATCCCAAGATACTAAGGCGGTAATTCCAGACAGTTCATATGCTGGGATTTACCAAGCGACAATTGAATTCTGCAAGAAGAATGGCGCTTTTGATCCTACAACCATGGGAACAGTTCCTAATGTAGGTTTGATGGCACAAAAAGCCGAGGAATACGGCTCTCACGATAAAACGTTTGAAATTGCCAAAGCAGGAAAAGTACAAGTGGTTGACGCTGATGGAACAGTCCTCATGGAACACTCTGTAGAAGCTGGCGATATTTGGAGAGCTTGCCAGACAAAGGATGCACCAATACAGGACTGGGTAAAACTGGCTGTTTCCCGAGCCAAAGCCACTGGCGATCCTGCTATTTTCTGGTTGGATGAAAACCGTGCTCACGATGCAGAAATAATCAAGAAAGTAAATACGTACCTAAAAGATCACGATACAAAAGGATTGGATATCACCATAGCATCTCCCGTAGATGCCACTGAAACCACCTTGCGTCGAATGAAAGATGGAAAGGATACCATCTCTGTAACAGGTAATGTATTGCGTGATTACAATACAGACCTTTTCCCTATCCTAGAGGTGGGAACAAGTGCCAAAATGCTATCCATTGTACCACTTATGAATGGCGGCGGATTGTTTGAAACGGGCGCTGGTGGATCTGCTCCCAAGCACGTACAACAGTTCGAACAGGAAAATCACTTGCGTTGGGATTCCCTAGGTGAATTTCTTGCCCTAGCCGTTTCCCTAGAGTTTACTGCAGAGAAGTACGGAAATGAAAAAGCACAGATCATTGCCGATGGACTGGACAAGGCTACCGAAAAGTTCTTGAGCAACAGCAAATCCCCATCCCGCAAAGTGAATGAACTGGATAACCGCGGATCGCATTTTTACCTTGCGCTTTACTGGGCTCAGGAGCTTGCGAATCAAACCAAGGATACTGATCTTGCCAAACACTTTAGAAAACTAGCGAAGGATTTGAGCGATAATGAGGAAAAGATAACGGCAGAATTGCTAGACGTTCAAGGTAAAAACATGGATCTGGGAGGGTATTATCTTGCAGATGCTAAGAAGGTAGAAGCAGCGATGCGCCCGAGTAAGACCTTTAACGCTATTATCGATTAGAGTTTAGATCAGGTAGCACAGTATATCAATCCCAACCTTTTAATAGGTTGGGATTTTTTTTGAATGAAAACTATCAATTAAAAAGATGATATTTCCTTTATGAAATTTCCCATGCTTCTTCTGCCCTATAACGAACCAGTGCTCAATGGCTTAATGTATGTCCATCTGGTTACGGTTGTTCCTTGCATATTTCTGGGCGGTTATCTGCTTATAGCCTATAAAGGAAATAGAACCCATAAGTTGTTAGGCAAGATTTACATGACTCTTATGTTTTTTACAGCAGTAATCACCATATTCCTACCGGCCAATGTGGGGCCACGATTGTTCAACCACTTTGGGTGGATTCATTTGTTTACTATTCTTACCTTATGGACGGTTCCCACTGCGCTCATCGCCGCTGGAAAGGGAAACATCAAGGCACATAAACGTAAGATGATTTTG
>JBBSPH010000325.1:0-2935 GCA_038258985.1 Flavobacteriales bacterium | reverse complement strand
AGCCAATACAAAAAGCGCATTATCAAGGAAAATGGCGAGATCGTTATTCAGGAAAACCGGCTGGACACCTTGCTAGGATTTGATATTGACGAATTAACACCAACTACTTACATAGCAGAAACTAAAACGTTCACTGAGCTAAATGATTTCATTGAATTGGAAGAACAGCGCGGCAATGCAAACATGAACATCTATTATGTAGAGAAGTACAAACGTACCTCCATACCAATTAGTGCTTTTATATTTACCATCATTGCAGTAGCGGTGTCCTCTGTCAAAAAGCGCGGTGGGATGGGAGTGAACCTTGCGATCGGGATTGTAATTGCCATGAGTTACATGTTTCTGGACAAAGTCTTTGGTACGATTGCAGAAAAAAGCACCTTCAATCCGTGGATTGCCGTGTGGACACCCAACATATTTTTTGCGATAGTGGCTTTATTTTTATTGAGAAATGCGCGACGATAGAGTTCTCAACTACCTTCATCTACATTTTATAGTTTTTATTTGGGGCTTTACAGCCGTCTTGGGCGCATTGATCAGCATTGGCAGTGTATCATTGGTATGGTGGCGCATGAGTATGGCTGTGGTGTTGATTTTTATATATATGAAAGTTATGCGCATTCCCATACGGTTAAATGGTGTTAACGCCTTACCACGCAAGCGCATTTTAGGTTTTATGGGCGCAGGTTGCGTGATTGCGTTGCATTGGGTAACGTTCTTTGGAGCCATTAAAGTCAGCAATGTATCGGTCACTCTAGCAATGTTGAGCACGGGAGCATTTTTTACGGCCATATTGGAACCTATCTTCACTTCCAAAAAGTTTGTTGGTTACGAACTCATCTTCGGTGCGGTGATTATTGCGGCGCTCTATTATATTTTTCAGGTGGAAACAGAGTATGTTCTGGGAATGATTCTGGGATTGATTAGCGCGATTCTAAGTGCGACTTTTTCCATCATCAATGTCAAGTGGGCAAAGGAGCACCCGCCGTCGATCATCAGTTTTTATGAGCTGCTTAGCGGTGTGGGTTTGTTGACGCTGTATTTTTTAGTTGTTCCGTCAGAGTTTGCACTACCGTCAGAGTTGACGGGAATGGACTGGCTGTGGATCGGTATTTTGGCAAGTTTTTGTACGGCCTATGCATTCATCGCAAGTGTAAAAGTCATGAAGTTCCTGAGCGCATATACTATCATGCTCACCATTAATCTAGAACCAGTTTACGGTATTTTCCTAGCGTTTTTAATTCTGGGCGATGCAGAGCAGATGACACCAGAATTCTATGTAGGCGCAGTTGTCATCCTGCTTGTGATCATTACCAATGGGATCATAAAAAACCGCATGGCGCGACGGGAAAGGCTGGCATTGAAAAAGCATCCTTAAGGACTTGCAATGGGTTTTTGGGTTGTTTCGCTTTCGCGAAAGCGGAATTCCCACCAAATAAAACCGTAGCCAGAAGATGTGAACAACCGTTAAAGTCACTGCTATCTTTCCTTATATTTGTAGTTCCCAACTGGAAAACCCCACTATGGAATATCTAGAATTTGAAGCTCCCATAAAGGAGCTGGAAGAAAAATACCAACAAACCCTAGAATTAGGTGCCGAAAATGAGGTGGACGTTAGCAAGACCATCGCGCAGCTTCAAAAGAAGATCAAGGCGACCCGCAAGGATATCTACAGCAACCTAACGCCCTGGCAACGGGTACAGATGTCTAGACATCCCGACAGGCCTTATACATTAGATTACATCCAGAATATTTGTGGAGATACATGGCTAGAGTTGCACGGCGACCGCAATGTTAAGGATGATAAGGCTATGGTAGGCGGACTGGGCAAGATAGGCAACCAGACCTACATGTTTATAGGCCAGCAAAAAGGATACAATACCAAAACACGTCAATACCGCAACTTTGGGATGTCAAATCCAGAGGGTTACCGCAAGGCGCTTCGATTGATGAAGAGTGCAGAGAAATTTGGCATTCCAGTTGTCACCTTAGTGGATACTCCTGGTGCATTTCCAGGGTTAGAAGCAGAGGAGCGCGGTCAGGGCGAGGCCATTGCCCGCAACATTCTGGAGATGACACGTTTGAAGGTGCCTATTATTGTTATGATTATAGGTGAAGGTGCAAGCGGTGGAGCGCTGGGAATAGGCGTGGGTGACCGTGTGGTTATGCTGGAAAATACATGGTACAGTGTTATTTCTCCAGAATCCTGTTCTTCCATATTATGGAGAAGCTGGGAATACAAAGAGATCGCGGCAGAAGCGTTGAAACTTACCAGTACAGACATGAAAAAGCTAAAACTGGTAGACGAGATTCTTGACGAGCCAGAAGGTGGAGCACACCGCAATCGTGAAGAGATATTTGTAGCGGTTGCAAAATGCATCGACAGAAATTACCAGGAATTAAAAGACTTATCTGCCAAAAAATTGGTGGAAGAGCGTATGGATAAATATGCCAATATGGGCGTGTTCAAAGGTTGATAATACCGACCATTTACATTGAAAAAATCCCGGCGTCATGCCGGGATTTTTTAGTTTCTAAGTTATGCCCATTTCATTTTTGAATATATTTTACTAAATCTAAATTCCTACAAGCCCAACCAAATGGGCACACGCCTGTTAGCATTTCAAAGCACTCTTATAAACAGGTTATGAACTAAAATAAGAGTCTAATTGTTAATGACCATAAGACAAGGAAGTCTTACATATCATTACCAAAACCCTACTTTTGATGGCTATGGAAAAAGTACAGGAACGCACCTCATTAGTTACTGGCAACAGCCCAGTGATCTCTTTGGAAAAAGGTAAAATACCGCCTCAAGCAATTGATCTTGAGAAAGTTGTATTAGGTGCCTTGATGATTGATGGTAAGGGAGTGGATGAGGTTATCGACCTGCTTACCCCAGATGCCTTTTATGAAAAGCGCAACCAATCCATTT
>JBBSPH010000324.1:0-2953 GCA_038258985.1 Flavobacteriales bacterium | reverse complement strand
ATTTTCAAAAAAAACAGGGTCAAAATACCTTCAACCCTGAGTGTATTTTTTCCGTTTTTCCCTTGCACGCAGCTTAGGACATTTTTATCTATTGGAAATTCAGAATACTGAATTTCAAACAAATTATACTTTTATTTCTACTTCAACACCGCTAGGCAATTCAAGCTTCATCAACGCATCAATGGTTTTTGAAGAAGAACTATAAATATCAAGCAATCGCTTATATGAACTAAGTTCAAACTGCTCTCTTGCTTTTTTATTAACGTGCGGTGAACGCAATACGGTAAATATTTTTTTATGCGTTGGTAAAGGAATCGGACCTGTTACGACGGCACCGGTACTCTTTACGGTCTTTACAATTTTTTCGGCAGATTTATCTACCAGGTTGTAATCGTAAGACTTTAATTTAATTCTTATTTTCTGACTCATTTCCAGTAAATTATTCGTTAGCTAAACCTTTTGCGGCAGCAATTACATCTGTTGAAATATTAGAAGGTGTTTCTGCATAATGTGAGAACTCCATGGTTGAAGTTGCTCTTCCTGAAGAAAGTGTCCGCAATGTAGTTACATAACCAAACATTTCAGATAAAGGAACTGTTGCTTTTACCACTTTAGCACCAGCACGATCGCCCATACTTGTCATTTGACCACGTCGTCGGTTAAGATCTCCTACAATATCGCCCATGTTTTCTTCTGGGGTGATAACCTCAAGTTTCATAATAGGCTCTAAAACTACAGCTCCGGCTGCTTTCGCCGCTGTCTTAAATCCTATTTTTGCAGCTAGTTCAAAAGAAAGCGCATCAGAATCCACAGGGTGAAAAGATCCATCCCTAAGGGTTACTTTCATGCTATCCATTTCAAAACCTGCTAATGGCCCATTGACCATTGCTTGCTTAAATCCTTTCTCAACAGATGGGATAAATTCTTTAGGTATATTTCCACCTTTAACGCTATTTACAAATTCAAGACCTTCAAAAGTCACATCTTCAACAGGCTCTAGCGTAAATACAATATCCGCAAATTTACCACGTCCACCAGATTGCTTTTTGTAAACTTCTCTATGATCTGCAGCCTTGGTAATTGCCTCCTTATATTCTACTTGTGGCTGACCTTGGTTTACCTCTACTTTAAATTCACGCCGTAAACGATCGCAGATGATATCAAGGTGAAGTTCGCCCATACCTGATATAATAGTCTGACCCGAAGCTTCATCAGTACGCACTTGGAAAGTAGGATCTTCTTCAGCAAGCTTTGAAAGTGCCATTCCTAATTTATCAACATCTGCCTTGGTTTTTGGCTCCACTGCTATACCGATAACGGGATCAGGGAAATCCATACTTTCCAAAACAATAGGATGTTTTACATCAGATAATGTATCTCCTGTTTTAATATCTTTAAATCCTACCGCAGCTCCAATATCTCCAGCCTCAATAAAATCGATAGCTTTTTGTTTATTTGAGTGCATTTGATAGATTCGAGAGATCCGCTCTTTATTACCTGTACGGTTATTAAGAACATATGAACCTGCATCTAAGTGACCAGAATATGTTCGGAAAAATGCCAGACGACCTACAAAAGGATCAGTAGCGATCTTAAAAGCCAACGCAGCAAATGGCGCTTTCACATCTGGTGCACGTTTTTCCTCTTTATCCGTATCTGGATTAATACCCACAATTCCTTCCTTATCCATTGGAGAGGGAAGGTATCGGCAAACGGCATCCAATAAAAATTGTACTCCTTTATTTTTAAATGAAGAACCACAAACCATAGGAATGATAGACATATCCATTACAGCTGCACGAAGAGCCGCATGCACTTCATCTTCAGTTATGGAATCTTCATCTTCCATATATTTTTCTAGAAGCTTTTCATCATAAGCAGCTACCTCTTCAATTAGCATACCTCTGAACTTCTTGACATCAGCCTTCATTTCCTCAGGAATTTCAATAACATCAAAAGTAGCTCCCTGGGTTTCATCATGCCATTCAACAGCACGATTTTTAACGAGATCAACAACACCTCTAAAATGTTCCTCATCACCAATTGGAAGAACAATAGGCACAGCATTTGAGCCTAACATCTCTTTAACCTGTTTTGCAACTTCAAGAAAATTAGCACCTTGACGGTCCATCTTGTTTACAAAACCTATACGGGGAACATGATAATTATCCGCGAGTCTCCAATTCGTTTCAGACTGTGGCTCAACGCCATCAACTGCACTAAATAGAAATACAAGACCATCCAGAACACGCAATGACCTATTTACTTCAACAGTAAAGTCAACGTGACCCGGAGTATCTATAATATTAAAATTATAATCGTTCGTTTCGGGAAGCGGCTCTGCGTTCTCCATAGGAAACTTCCAGATGCAGGTAGTAGCAGCAGAGGTAATGGTTATTCCACGCTCTTGCTCCTGCTCCATCCAGTCCATAGTGGCAGCACCATCATGCACTTCTCCCAGCTTATGACTCACACCTGTATAAAAGAGGATGCGTTCCGTAGTAGTAGTCTTGCCCGCATCAATATGCGCAGCAATACCAATATTCCTTGTGTATTGTAGATCCCTTGCCATTCTTGATTTCTAATTAAAATCTGAAGTGTGAAAACGCTCTGTTGGCATCAGCCATACGATGCGTATCATCTTTCTTCTTTATTGCAGCTCCTTCACCTTTTGACGCAGCAATAATTTCACCAGCCAATTTATCAGTCATGGTTTTTTCTCCGCGTGAGCGTGAGTAGTCAATTAACCATTTGATACTTAAAGTAAGCTTACGCTCAGGACGTACTTCAATAGGAACTTGAAAAGTTGAACCACCTACTCTACGGCTTTTTACCTCTACTGCCGGGCCAACATTGCTCATCGCACGTCTCCAAACTTCAAGGCCGCTTTCGGTTGTTTTCTTTTCTACTAAATCCATAGCATCATAGAAAATGCCATAGGCTACACTTTTCT
>JBBSPH010000323.1:0-2977 GCA_038258985.1 Flavobacteriales bacterium | reverse complement strand
GGTGGCGAGGCGCAACGAATTAAGCTTGCCAGTTTCTTGGTAAAAGGGACAACTACTGACAAAACACTGTTCATTTTTGATGAACCTACCACAGGATTGCATTTTCACGACATCAATAAGTTGCTGGATAGCTTCAATGCGCTTATCGAAAAAGGTCACAGCGTGATTGTGATTGAACACAATATGGACTTGATCAAGTGCGCAGACTACGTGATCGACCTAGGCCCAGAAGGAGGCTCAGAAGGTGGATATCTAGTCGCGGCGGGTACGCCTGAAGAGGTCGCTAAAGTCAAAGAAAGCTATACCGCACCTTTTATAGCAGAAAAGCTAACTTAGAGTTCTTATTCAAGTTCCATGAAAAAACCCAGATTGCGCCGCAAGGCTACGCCCAAGTCCAGAAATAGTGTTTTTCAACCACCAGGAACTATCTCATATGTAGGCGAGGAAAGAACAGAGAAAGTACATACGGAAACCATTCTCTACGATGAGAAAGCGTTTACCAAGATGGATGGAATCTTTCTGGACAAACTTGAAGACGATCAAGTCAACTGGTTTAATGTGGATGGCGTTCACGAGATTGATTTACTGGAAAAAATGGGCAGCAAGTTTCACTTACACCATTTATTGTTGGAAGACATTGCCAACACTACTCAACGTCCCAAAACGGAATTTTACGAGGAGTGCATCTACCAATGTATCAAAATGATAAGTTATGATCCTGTTGAGAATGAGATCAATCAGGAGCAGGTAAGTATTTTATTGACCAAAGATGCCGTTATCACCTTTCAAGAGAAAACAGGTGATGTTTTTGAGAATATACGGGAACGGATTGAAAATTCACGTGGCCGCATACGCTTCAGCAATAATGATTATTTGTTTTATGCTTTGATCGATAGTGTTATCGACCATTACTTTATTGCGGTAGAGCAGATAGGTGAACACCTGGATCAACTAGAAGATGAGATATTTGATGATCCTCAAAAATCGTCTTTAGAAAGGGTTCAAAAAAACAAACGGATGCTACTTACCCTGCGGCGCGCTATTTTTCCTTTGAGGGAGTCGATCAGTCGTTTGTTAAAGGAAGATTCCAAATACATTGATCCTAAAATCAAGAATTATTTTCAAGATGCTTATGACCATTGCATTCAAATCATTGAGACCGTAGAGTCCTACCGAGAGATCAATGGCGGCCTGCGGGATAATTATTTGTCGAGCGTGAGTCACAAGATGAATCAGATCATGCAGGTGTTAACGATTATGTCCTCCATATTTATTCCGCTCACCTTTGTTGCTGGAATCTACGGGATGAATTTTGACAATATCCCAGAATTACATTGGGAGAATGGATACCGTTACTTCTGGATATTAAGTGGTTGTCTGTTTGTAGCCCTATTGGGTTTCTTTAAATGGAAGAAATGGTTGTAAGTTGATTAAAATCAATTTGGCACGCGATTTGTAATTTGAAATAAGAACAGAAAAAGTACATTTCTTTCATAAAAAAAGTTTTGGTTGGTTAGTGGGAAATCTCGAGTTGTCTTAGGACACTCGGGATTTCCTCGTTTACAGGTATATGTGATCGTGTTGGTCTATTTTTGTCCTATGAAAAATTACCTACTACTTTTAATATGCTTGTTTTTAATGAGCTGTAATTATTTTGAGCAGCCAGTGGTAGCGGAAACAACGCCTGTAGAAAACGAAGAAAAGCAATTTCCCGAAGATTTTTTAGGCATCTACAAGGGAGACTTGAAAATAACGGCTAGCAACGGTGAGCAAATAATTCCAATGGAGTTTCATCTGAGCGCTACAGATATGCTGGGCGATTTCAAATACACCATCTATTATGGTGAGGAACGCTCACAACGCAACTACAACCTGAAACGAACGAACAATCCAAACCTATTTTTGATTGATGAAAATAACGGAATAGTTTTGGAAAGTGCTTATTCCAACCAAACGCTCTACAGCACATATGAGGTAGCGGACAATCTACTGAACAGTACAGAAATCTTCTACGATGATCGTATGGAATTTATGATTGCCCTATCGCGTATTCAGGATACCTCGTTGACTGGTAATGCAGAAAGTGCGATGGTGAAGAATTTTCCGTTATCTATTATGCAGCGAGCCACACTTTATAAGGAAGCAGATTTCGTTTCTGCTAAATAGAAAAATCCTGCAGCTAGCAGGATTTTTATAACAAGTTCGCTTTCGCGAAAGCGATCACAATATCTAATTAAGCAAAAGCCTCAGCAACTGAAGCACTTAAACGCTTATAAACACCAGAATCCAAACGCTCACGAATAGCATCAAAAGCATCCAAGGTTTGATCGATATCGTCCATTGTATGTGTTGCGGTAGGAATCAATCTCAAAAGGATCAATCCCTTAGGAATAACTGGGTAAACCACAATCGAACAGAAAATTCCATGATTCTCTCTTAAATCTTTTACCAAGGCCATAGCCTCTGGAATACTTCCCTTAAGATAAACTGGAGTCACACAACTTTGTGTGGTACCTATATCAAAACCTCTCTTCTTTAAACCGGACTGCAACGCGTTCACATTTTCCCAAAGTTTCTCTTTTAACTCTGGCATGGTACGCAACATATCAAGACGCTTTAATGCACCTACAACTAATTGTTGCTGTAATGATTTGGCAAACATCTGCGAACGCAGATTGTATTTAAGGTAATCCATGATTTCCTTATCTGCGGCGATAAATGCACCTGTACTGGCAAGAGATTTTGCAAATGTAGCAAAGTATACATCTATCTGGTCCTGACATCCCTGCTCCTCGCCTGCCCCAGCGCCAGTTTTACCTAATGTCCCAAAACCATGAGCGTCGTCAACAAAAAGTCTAAAATTATATTTTTCTTTAAGCGCACAAATCTCCTTCAATTTTCCCTGCTCACCACGCATACCAAAAACTCCCTCAGAAATCAGTAGAATTCCACCACCGGTTTCTTCTGCAATTTTAGT
>JBBSPH010000322.1:0-2978 GCA_038258985.1 Flavobacteriales bacterium | reverse complement strand
TTCTACCGTTCTCTGCAGTAAAAATTACTTCCCGGCTATCCGTAATAATCGCATCATTAAAAAGTCTCGCTGTCCGTACTTCCTCGTTCCGTGGTTAATGTCTCACAAACCAATCAAAGCCTCAAATATATTTTTTAGAAACCCAAATTCGTCAATTCCTGTTTCATCAAACTTTGCTGACGAATAATAATATTTTATATCACGGAGCCGTTATTTAGAAAAGCTGATTTCTTTTAAGTTGCTTGTCGTACCAAAAACTATTTATGCGAATCTTTCTATGTTTATCATTATCGGTCATCCTGTTTTATGCCTGCAAAAAAAGCACGGATCCCCCGATGACCCCCGATCCACCGCGAAACGCTATCGATTCTACACTTACTGTTGACAGCACTGTTATTCACCTCAGTACTTCGTCATTATCAACTATTAAAGCATTCAAGATTACATATATAGGGAAATGGTCTATTGTGTTGAAGCCCTCAGATACGAGTTGGCTTACAATATCTCCGATTTCCGGAACAGGTCCCACTCAAATAAATTTGAACCCAAAAAACCTCAATTTTGGCAATCTGAAAAGATCTGTTTCGATCACGATTAGTACCGACGGTACGAATGCACAAACCCGCCAGGTAGAAATCATCCAGGATCCTTATATATTTTCGGGTTGGTCAAAAAAATATGGAGGAAGCCAGGAAGATGTTTTCAAAGCAGTTGTTGCTACTCCGGACAGCGGCTATATTGCTCTGGGCTGGACGAAAAGCAACAACGGAGATGTCACTCAAGCTTTCGGAAAGGAAGATCTATGGATAGTAAAAGTAGACGCCGGCGGCCAGGTCATGTGGCAGCAATCATATGGAGGTCCGGGACAGGAAGTTCCCTGGCAAATGATTGCAACAAACAACGGCTATCTAATCGCAGCCACTTCAAATAGCACAGGCATAGCAAAGCTCCCCGGCTTGTTTTCTACCTGGCTAATCAAAATAGATGAATTAGGAAATATCATGTGGCAAAACATCTATGACCGGGAAAATATGGGTATTATAGGGCTTGCTGAAATTCCCTCCGGGTATGTAATTGTGGGACAGACCGATGACATTCCACAAAACGAGCAGAACGCTGTTATGATGAAGGTCAGCAAATCGGGAGCATTTCAATGGGAAAAAACCTTCGGTGGCCCAAAAAATGAAATATTTTCTCACGTTGCATCCGCGAACGATGGCGGTATTCTTGCATTAGGGAATCGCAATTTTTCAGCCATTAATGACAATATCTCGCCTAATACTGCAGATCTGTGGCTTGTGAAGACCGATGCAGATGGAAATTTTCAATGGGAAAAACAAGTGGGTGGCGCAAGTACCGAATACGCCTCGTCGATTACCACAACCGATGATGGAGGTTGGCTGGTTGCAGGTTGGGGTATCAGCGCTGATGTCCAGGGTTATCATGATAAGAACGATGTGTTGCTGGCAAAGATCGCTGCGAATGGTGACGTACAATGGAAAAAATCCTATGGAGGAACTGAAGAGGAGATTGCTCCGAATGTAGTCGCGGTTCGGGGTAATGGAGAATATATGGTTGCAACTTATTCCCGGAGCAGTGATGGCGATATCACCAACCGGATAGGAGATATATGGATGTTTAAGATTAATGCAGCAGGGGAAATTGTTTGGAATAAGTCTGCTGCAGAAGCAGGAATAGGGTACCTGAATATGGTTAGTACTGGTGGTGATCATAGATATATTATTGCAGGAGGCACTCTCAATGATAGCTGGCTGTACAGCTTCACCGATCAATAAATAAAGAGAGTGTGAAAGAAAAGTCTGGACGGTTCATTCGTACAACTTCATAAATCAAAAAGTACTGCTGTCGCCCGCTATCAATAGAACCTCCTGATCAAAGAGCGCTGCTGTCCATAAGTACGTGACGGAAATCTTCATCTATCCCTTACTAATAGTCGTTGCTTCCGATACCTCCCTGGATATTTTTTAAATAACCCAACAGAGTTTTTTATTTATTTTCCCTCTGTTTAGGACGAGAGAATCGAACTCCGTGCACGATATTTATCTATTCCCTCCCCGGCTATAATAGCCTCAAAGCATTTTAAATATCTTCCCGTTTCCTGCGTTATATTGCTGTTTATTCCCACTGCTGCTAATTTGAATGAGAAAGATTTCAATCACTTTATTGTGCTATCTCCTGTGCATATCGGTATATGCTCAAAAGGAATGGAGCAACTGGTATTACAATG
Organism: Flavobacteriales bacterium; assembly: GCA_038258985.1. Taxonomy (GTDB): domain Bacteria; phylum Bacteroidota; class Bacteroidia; order Flavobacteriales; family Flavobacteriaceae; genus Nonlabens. Next base: position 730 of record JBBSPH010000322.1, on the reverse strand, counting down.
GCTACAACCTTCTCACTTTCAAGAACGGGTATGCACAAATAGTACAAAATTATCTTCCTGCGCCGCCGGCTTCTGACTTTTACAATTTTTATAATTGGGGACAAGGCGGTATCTCTTACTCGGATTCTATAACAGGGGATATGAAATTTATAATATCAAATCGCTTAGGTTTTAGCAGTGATTACGATGATTTTCCAGCCGACCCTTTTCTAAGATCTTGCCCCGATAAATTTTCATACCACATTCTCCCGTTTCATGACAATTCAAAAAGGTATTATGTTATCCAGTTCCAGGATGCAATTGCAGATCTGCTGGCACAGGAGACTGGTTTGCAGGTGCGTTGTCCCAATGCTGTCGGATTAGGATATTCTATAGTTGACCTCAGCTTAAATAATGGGCTCGGTGATTTTTCAATCGTGAACCAGGTAATTGAGACAGGGCTTTCTTCTCAAATGACAACGGTACGACATGCCAATGGTAAAGATGCATGGATAATTGTACATCCATACGGCACCGGCGATTTTCACGCGATACTTGCGACTGATGCAGGCATACAACCTGCTATTGTAAGTACAATCGGGCCCACCTTGAACGGTGGCTCCTCAAGTGCCCGGGGCACGCTTACCGCATCTCACGACGGAAAATTGTTAGCCGGCTTTTCAGCAGTCGTTAATGGAATGCAGCTATTTGACTTTGATAATTCCACGGGAAAGATTACGAATTACAGAAC
>JBBSPH010000321.1:0-2990 GCA_038258985.1 Flavobacteriales bacterium | reverse complement strand
GCCCGACTCTTTCGAATCGGGCATTCCTAAACTAACCAACCAAATTACTCTAACTTTCTCAATTTCAGAGTAACTAACTATCAATCATACTTACGTAGATATTTAGGTTGCGGTTTTAGATTTGCTGTATTTTTTTAAAAGTTACCGGTCCCATCTCGTATTCAGTTTCCAATAACTCTTTCTTTAATTCTTCAGCTTCATTGTTCATGCCGTTTGCACGATAAATTAGGGCAGTGTGAAGTTGTGCCTTGGGCTCAAAAGTTTTTCCAATGACATATGTTTTATGATTCTCAAGCGCAGCTTGTTCCTCCCCATTTTCAAGCAGGGCGTATCCTAATAAATCATATGTTTCTGGAGTTGATCTATTCCCTACCTCTATTTTAGCTAATTCTACGGCTTCCTGGGTTTTCCCGCTATCAATTAATTCAGAAATTTTATAAGCATTATACATCCCGCCGTAGGCAGAATCATTAACCAAACCCATGAACTCATCTTTTAAGGCAATCGCTGCGGCCTCGTCTTCTTCAAATTCCTCTAATTCTGCTAATTCCAGTTTATAATCTGGTGACGGGTGCCGCTGGCTCAAGCGTTCCAATATAATTCTTGCCTCATCCACATCTCGATCATTGGAATAGGCAATCCATGCGATCCCTTTTAACGCATATGTATTCGTTGGGTCATTTTCCAGCGTTTTCAAGTAATGTTGGTATGATTTCTCGATATCGCCATGATGACCATAATAATCTGCGATGTTGGAATAACTCCATAATTTTGCTGCGGGATTGCCGCCCTCCTCGGCTAATTTCATTGCACGTTCCATCAAAGTGATCGTAGTGCCCAATTGGCCTATGTGGTCATTCCATTTTGCAGCACGTATCAAATAGCTATAGTCATTAGGATTACGCAAACTATCGAGCAATTGTTCTGCGGTTTGATATTCTCCCAACTCCATGGCGATATCAAACTGTATCAAGCGGCTCTCAGGAGCCACGTATTCTTCAGTAACCTCCTGCATGAGACTGTCAGCCATTTTAAATCTATGCTGTTTAATGTAGGCTTGTGCTAGAGTCCGTTTAGAATTATCTGGCCTAATATAGGTGTTTCGGGTTACGCTTTCGCGAAAGCGAACTGACTCATTCAAATAAGTCACATCTCCAGTAAGATCAAATAATTCGTCAAGTTTTCCTGCAATCTGGCCATAGACCACAATGCGCGTTGTATCTCCAGCAGCTTCTTGCCGCAGGGCAGTAAGCTCAGTTTTCAGATTCTCTACCGCAGTAGTTTCATCGTTATTTAAATACTGTTGGTAGTCTGCTGGGTCAGTAATATTTGCAGTGGTAGTATCAGTTTCATTCTTACAGGAAGCTGCTGCAATTAAGGCTACTAATAGGATGATTTTTTTCATAACTGTAATTTTTTAAATAAGAAAGCCGATTTCATTTCTGAAATCGGCTCTAATTTAATTATATATTTCCTAGAATTGAGCAGGTGTCAAGTAAGGAAAAGTTGCTTGAGTTGTACCAGCCTCTAATCCTACGTTGTCAGAAACTAGATTAGGTGTACCATTCATCCCATTGAATCTTGCTCCTGTTTGACCTCCAAAAAGAAGGATCAACGAAACATCAATCACATCATCCTGTAATCTACGTCCAGTCAAAAAGTTGGTCGTACTTGCAAAATAAGTTGTTGGACCAGTAGCATTAGGAGCTACTTGCAATACATCTAAAGCTAATGCCGTTGTCAATGTAGCTTGATTTAATCCTAGAATATTAGTCTCATAGGTCAACGGAGTACCTGCAGTATTGCTATAAGCTGCGTATAAACCATCAATTTTTTGAGAAAAAACAGTCTGCCATGTTGCAATACCATCCGCTGGGATAGTCTGGTTGAATGCATCTTCTTGGGCATCAGTTGTAGGGAATACAGTATTGATACCAGGACGACCCATTTGGTCAGCCTGTACAAATGTTCCTGTGAAGTCAGTTCCAGCAGGGTTTCCTGTGATATCGTCGTCGTTTCCACAACTAACGGTCAAGGATGCAACAGCTAAAGCTGCCAAGGCAAATTTTATATTAAATAATTTCATCGTGTTTTTGTTTTTAAAATTTGTAATTATCCTCTTCTCTTAGTTTCTACCCATACATTATATGCAGCAGGTAATCCAGTTGTTGTTCCCAACAATTGATCAACAATGTGAGGTGGTGCAGTACCTAATCTACTGTTAGGAATTTCGATAACAATTGCATTTACATTAAGTGGCGCAAAAGTATTTACACCTGGAGTTCCCGGTGCACGGAAACCTACAGCAGGAGCAGTACCAACAACCGTATTGAAACGCTCAAAGTCAAAGAAGAATGCATCTTGACGTTGTCCAGCAAAGTAGCTTACACCACCTGTAGTAACTGAACTACCTATCTCAACGGAAGCAACAAATTTGCTTGTATCAATGGTACTGTTTAAACCAGTAGTAGCTGGCGCATAAGGTCCAAAGAAGAACATTTGGTTTCCTTGACGTAATGCTTGTATTACAAGATCTTCAGTAACACCAGGAACAGCACCACCGTTGTTACCTGTATTATCAATATTGATCTCAATCAATACATTCTCGTCAAAGTTAGATGAGGCGCTTCCCGCTGGTAGAGTTACCACAAAAGTTGTGTTAGCAGTCGTACCGCTGTCAAAAGCATAAAAGTCGGCGATGTCAGTCGGTTGATTTTCTACGGCTGGAGCATCAAGGTGGTCAGCTGCAATAAAGATACCGGCTGCGGCACATACTGCAATACTTGACCAAAGGGCAATTTTTTTCATGTGATTTTATTTTGATTATATACCAAACATACGCAGGTAAAGGAAGTACGGATTCAAACAAAATGTTAAAGCAATTTCCATTATAGGTAATTTAACTAGTAATTAAGTGTTTAACCCTCGATCCACTGCTTAAATATCGCAACGCGCTCACGACTAACCACCAAATCGTAGCTGTCAAAACT
>JBBSPH010000320.1:0-2994 GCA_038258985.1 Flavobacteriales bacterium | reverse complement strand
GTAATTCACTGGTCATGATGTTCCCGACCTCAACGTGATAATCTTTCCACAACGTTCCCGGCACCAGCATTTTGGTAGCGGCTTTTTTTACGGTATTGACTGCATTATATACCTCTTTCTGTCGTTTGGTAAATTTCCCGCTAACCGGTATAGTTCGGGACATATCTGCGCTGTAGTTGGCATAAACTGCGCCCACATCCATAAGAATAAGATCTCCCTTTTTACATTCCTTATTGTTCTCAATATAATGTAGGACATTAGCGCTATTACCGCTAGCTATTATGGGCGTGTAGGCAAAGCCATCGCTGCGACTTTTTATAAATTCATGCAGATATTCTGCCTCAATTTCATATTCCATGACGCCAGGCTTCGTAAAATTCAAAACCCTACGGAAACCTTGATTTGTAATATCACACGCACGCTGCATCAATTGAATCTCCAGAGGATGCTTCATGGCACGCAGGCGCTGTAGAATGGGAGCACTTTTGGCATAGTTGTGGGCTGGATAATGCGCTTTGGTTTTTTGAATAAATCGATCCTCGCGCGTCTGCATTTCTACACTCTGGCGGTAATGCTCGTTCGTGTTGAAATAAACCGTTTCGGCCTGGGTCATCATTTCAAAGAATTTCTTGTCAAATTCCTTTAACCAATAAATCGTGTCGATTCCGGTAACCTCGGTTGCTTTTTCTTTGGTTAGTTTCTCGCCTTCCCATACCGCTATATGGTCATTAGTTTCGGTTACAAAAAGAACCTCACGGTGTGCGGGATCAGGACAGTCAGGGAATAATACAAGGATAGTATCTTCCTGATCTGCACCGCTTAGATAAAATATGTCACGGTGCTGCTTAAAGGGCATTGTACTGTCTGCACCGGTTTTAAAAACATCGTTGGAATTAAAAACGGCAAGGCTGTCTGGCTTCATTTGAGCCATAAAGTTGCTGCGGTTGGTCTTAAAAAGTGTGTTATCGATTGGATCGTATTTCATAGAATTGGTTTGTTTTAGTTTTGGTACTGCTTTCTTTTAGTGCTCTTGAACGTTGCAGGTAGTTTATGTTGGTACGCTTTTATCTCGCAATAAATGCGGCATAAATTTCTTTTGAGTGTGCTTTCGCGAAAGCGAACTTGCTTCACCTTTTACTGCTTTTTATTTACATATGTGCCCGTTTCTGGCTTAGCATATAATGAACTTTCCATTACGGAGGCGTCGATGTCAACTTTAGTGAATTTTCTGGCCGGCCCGCGAGCTACGGTAGGTTTTCCATCTACTACGGTAAACCAGGTGAGTTCATCAGGCAATAAAAAATCGCTGACCTCCTGCCACTTGTTGTAATTGATATAGCTCATGCGGTCTGATTTCCCTTCTTGACCATAGGTGACCGTGTAGCCCAACCATTTCATTTCGTACGTTGTAGGATCATAATACAGGACATATTCATCATTTGAGGAGTTTCCAATCCCAGCGTCATAACTCACTCTGATTCCTGGATGGCTAATGCCATTCATTTCAAGCGGCGCAACAGTGGTATAGGCGATCCCATCGTCTGCCAGTACAAAAGGCATGGCATAGAAGTAAAACATGAGGTTATAGACAAATTCTGCTTGTGAGGGCTGGAAATAAAGGCTGTCCTGCTGGATCCACAACATATCGCCGTCATAGCCTAAATTGTATTTGGCGGTTTCAATCAATGTCTTACGGCTCTTTAAATCGACGGTATGCACCTCATCGCCATTTTTGCTGGGTAATGCAAAGGTCAAGCTCTGCATCTGGTTCCATTTGTCAAGACCGCCATGAGCGACAAAAACTTTCTGAAGTTCCATCGGATACCTGTCCATATCAAGCGCGGCAACTTTGGTTTCTGCAGAAGTCTGCTCGCTGGTGTTGTTTTGGGATTCCTGCTTGCAGCCAGCAAAAATGAATGTCGCGACGAGTATAAAAATGATCTTTTTCATGCTAAAATGCTGGTTTTCCCAAAATTAAGAAGTCAGCTAGGATTAACCGTTATAATAATTGTAAATGAAGTGCTCCAGTAATCCAAAAGGGCTTTCTTATCTTCACAGCTCAAAACAGTTCCACATGAAATATTCTATACTCGCCGCCTCGCTTATAGTAGGTTCTTCCCTACTGGCCCAACAGGCAACACCAGCAGATCAAATTATCGCTGGCGTTGAAAAGAAGCAAAGCGTTGCAGAAGCCTCTCTCTACAAAAACCTCCATTTTGACAACATAGGACCCACCATCATGTCTGGACGTGTGGTTGATGTAGATGTAAATCCTGCAGATCCTACGGAGATGTTAGTCGCATACGCCAGCGGTGGATTGTGGCATACCAACAATAACGGCACCAGCCTTACCCCTATCATGGATAATGCGGGAACCATCAATCTAGGCGATATCGCAGTGGATTGGAAAACTGGAACCATATGGGCAGGGACGGGTGAGAATAACTCTAGCCGCAGCAGTTATGCAGGAATCGGTTTGCTTAAATCTACTGATATGGGAAAAACATGGAGCAAACCCATGCTAACCGATTCCCACCATATAGGCCGGATCCTAATCGATCCCAACAATGTTGATCATGTGGTCGTTGCCGTGACGGGACCGCTATATTCGCTAAGCGACAATCGAGGGGTTTTTACCACCATGGATGGAGGCGCGAGTTGGACCAAAACCCTTTCTGGAGCGCCTATGGCTGGTTTTATTGACCTTGCGGCAGCTCCAAAAAATTTCAATGTGATGTATGCCGCTAGTTGGGAAAAGGACCGCAAGGCCTGGAATTTTGATGGCGATGGGGAAGCAAGTGCGATCTACAAAAGCATGGATGCTGGAAAGACGTGGAATAAAATTTCTACAGAAGCTAGCGGTTTTCCCGTAGGTTCTGGTGTTGGGAGAATAGGTCTTACCGTTTACGATGAGAATACCGTGTATGCCATTCATGATTCCCAATTTAGAAGAGACGCTTCGGCTCCGCCCAGCGAACAGGACAAAAAGCGGTC
>JBBSPH010000319.1:0-3024 GCA_038258985.1 Flavobacteriales bacterium | reverse complement strand
CCCTCCGTCTTTGATAATAATGGGAGCACCTCATCCCGCATTAGGGATTTCATCTCAAAGGGGACGCCTGGCATGGAGATAAAAATGGTATTATTTTTCTCCAGCCACATTCCTGGCGCGGTACCATAGGCATTTTTGAGAATCCTAGCTTTTGAAGGTACCATTGCCTGCAGCTCATTTGCTGGAAGAACGGCATCCTTGACATATTTGGCAAACATATCGCGTATGTGTGCCAGTACCGCGTCATTGTGGATCAGATGGTCGTCAAAGTAGCTACAAATGGTTGTCTTGGTAATGTCATCTTTGGTGGGTCCCAATCCTCCCGTGATGAGCACGAGGTCTGATTGCTGTTCCGCTTTCGCGAAAGCGGACAATATATGATCCCTATCGTCACCTATGGAAATAATCTCAAAGACCGATATCCCAATCTTGTTGAGCTCCTGACCCATCCAGGCAGAATTTGTGTCTACAATCTGCCCGATGAGTATTTCATCACCTATAGTGATAATGGTTGCTTTCATGACCTAAAAGTCTGTATTGAGCTGGGCAACGGCTTTTTGAAGATCTTCCTGTACGCGCATAAAATGCTCGGTAATGTCCATCTGGTCATTTGATTTGCCCCAGGCTTCCATAATCAAAACATCATGGTGGCAACTCAAACCGAACATCTCTACCGTAGGCTTGATTTTATGTGCGTATTCATGGACCAGCACGCGATCGTCTTGAGCGACGGCATTAGCCAATTGTTCAAGATCCATCGGGATTTCCTCGATGAAGGTGTCCACCATTGCTTTTAAAAATTCTGGATCGTTATCTGAAAGTTCTCTAATCTGTGTCAGATCGTATGCTTTGCTCATTTGACGCGTATTGAAAATAGTTCTTGACCCGCAAGAGTTCCCTTGAGTTCATCATTTTCCTGAACTCTTGAAACTCCCGCTGGTGTCCCTGTAAAGATAAGGTCTCCTATTTTAAGAGTGAAGAATTTACTGACATGCGCAATCAATTCGTCTATTTTCCATACCATTAATCGGGTATTGCCGTCTTGTTGCAAAATACCGTTCTTAAATAATTGAAAGCTGAGATTTTGAAGATCTCCCAATTCTCCCTTCTTGATAAATGTTTTGGAAACGACACTCGCACCGTCAAAGGCTTTGGCTTTTTCCCACGGCAATCCTTTTTCCTTTAGTTTTTGTTGTAGATCCCTTGCGGTGAAGTCAATTCCCAGACCGATCTCGTCGTAATATTTGTGGGCAAATTTCTCGTCAATGTGCTTTCCCAATCGATTGATCTTTACGACCACTTCTACCTCATGGTGTACATCATCAGAAAAATCTGGAATAAAAAACGGGTTCTTATCCAGCAAAATGGAGGTATCTGGTTTTAAAAAAACGATGGGTTCTTCTGGACGCTCATTATCCAGCTCCTTGATATGATCCACATAATTACGGCCTATACATATGATTTTCATCTAATTGCGGCTGTAATTTGGCGCCTCCTTAGTAATCGTAACATCATGCGGATGGCTCTCTTGAACTCCAGCCGCGGTAATTTTTACAAATTGGCCTTTCTCTTTCAAGCTCTCGATATCTCCTGCGCCACAATAACCCATTCCTGCACGTAATCCTCCCACAAATTGGGTCATGCTTTCTCCCAGGTCTCCCTTGAATGGCACGCGTCCCACGATTCCTTCTGGAACCAACTTTTTGATATCATCCTCAACATCCTGAAAATAACGGTCCTTAGAACCTGTCTGCATAGCCTCTACCGATCCCATACCGCGATAGGATTTATACTTACGGCCATCGTAGATGATGGTCTCGCCAGGTGACTCTGTCGTTCCCGCGAGCATGGAACCCAGCATCACACAGTCTGCGCCTGCTGCAATTGCTTTGGGAATATCACCGGTATAGCGAATACCGCCATCGGCAATTACGGGAATACCTGTTCCCTTTAGCGCATGGGCAGCTTCCATCACGGCACTAAGTTGAGGGAAACCAACACCGGCTACAACGCGGGTAGTACATATGGATCCAGGACCTATACCAACTTTGACGGCGTCAGCACCAGCATCTGCCAAATATTTTGCGGCAGCAGCCGTAGCCACATTGCCAACCACGACATCCAGATCAGGAAAATTACTTTTGACATTCTTAAGCACATCGACTACGCCTTTTGTATGACCATGTGCAGTATCAATCACCACTGCGTCCACACCAGCATTTACCAGCGCTCTAGTGCGTTCCACGGCATCACCAGTAACACCAATTGCTGCTGCAACCCGCAGGCGGCCGTATTTATCTTTGTTTGCGTTAGGCTGTAGGGTAAGTTTCGTGATATCTCGGAAGGTAATCAACCCGACCAGCTTGTTATCATCAGAAACGACGAGTAGTTTCTCTATTTTATGTTCCTGCAGGATCAATTCGGCTTGTTGGAGAGAGGTTCCAGCCTTTGCGGTAATCAGGTTTTCGGAAGTCATCACCTCTGTCACTGACCTACTGTCGTTCTTTTCAAAACGCAAGTCTCGGTTAGTTACGATTCCTTTTATATAACCTTCTGCATCCACAATGGGAATACCGCCTATACCATGCTCCCGCATGCTGGCTTTTGCATCACCTATAGTCGCCTTTTCAGTCAGTGTTACGGGATCTATGATCATTCCACTTTCCGCACGCTTTACACGGCGCACTTTCTGGGCTTGTGCCTCTATCGACATGTTTTTGTGAAGTATCCCTATACCGCCTTCCTGAGCCATGGCGATAGCCATACGGCTTTCCGTAACTGTATCCATTGCGGCAGATACTATAGGAACATTAAGGGTTATGTTGCGGGAAAATTTGCTTTTTATACTGACTTCTCTAGGTAGTACCTCACTATATCCAGGTACAAGAAGTACATCGTCGTAAGTCAGGCCCTCGCCTAGAAACTTGGCTTCGTGTGAAATCATTGCAATTAAATTTAATTGCGTGCAAAGGTAAGGCTTTTGGTATTGCCTATTGCCTATTGCCTATTGCCTATTGCCTATTG
>JBBSPH010000318.1:0-3052 GCA_038258985.1 Flavobacteriales bacterium | reverse complement strand
CCTGGAGATGGTGGAATAGGTGAATTTGCTTTTGTTGATCAAGAGAATGAAGAAATGACTCCCTACCAACAATATATGTATGATAACTATTTTGGAATGGGCGAAGATTACTACGCTGGACGAAAGTTGAATGACAAAGTTGATCTAATTTGGGACACCGCCGAATATCCTGATGAGTTCTATTCTGAAGTTATGGATACTATGTATATTCCAACGGAGGAGGCCTATAATGGACAACGTACTATTGATGTTAATAAATTGAATTTTCAATATACTTATATGGATATTGAATCTGCAGCGAGAGACAAGACCAAGAGACGAAAAGATTTCATTAAAAAAGAAGAGCTTAATATCTATCCTGACACCACTGTATGGATCAAGGATTTTAACTATTCTTATAACGAGCCAATGCACAATGATTATTTCTGGCACGAAGCCTATGGAGATTATCCAGTGGTTGGTGTAAGCTGGAAACAGGCCAAGGCATTCTGTGCTTGGAGAACACTTTATAAAAACTCTTTTCAGAAATCTAAAAAGCAAAATTTCGTGAATTCATTCCGTCTTCCTGGCGAAGCAGAATGGGAATATGCTGCACGTGGTGGTCTAGAATCAGCAACCTATCCTTGGGGTGGTCCTTATGCAAAGAATGACCGTGGTTGTTTTATGGCAAACTTCAAACCATTACGAGGTGATTATGCTGCCGATCAAGCACTTTATACTGTTGAAGCCGATGCATATGAGCCGAATGACTTTAACCTCTATAATATGGCAGGAAATGTCGCTGAATGGGTGGCTTCTTCTTATGATCCTGCTTCCTATGATTATACTTCTACAATGAATCCAAACGTGAACGATCCTGACAATATGCGAAAAGTAGTAAGAGGAGGTTCTTGGAAAGACGTTGCATATTTCCTTCAAGTTAGTACCCGTGATTATGAATATGCAGATTCTGCAAGAAGTTACATTGGCTTCAGAACTGTACAGGATTATATGGGGACCGACGTTACACTTAACGATAAGCTAGGCGACGCACGTTAAAACGGTAAATAAACCAAATCAACCTTAAATATATTAACCTTAACTAAATACACCTCAATTAAAACTTAACTAATTATGGCACAAGCAAAATCACAAAAAAAATTATTTAACATGGCCTATGGCCTTGGGGCATCTATTGTAATTTTAGGAGCACTTTTCAAAATTCTTCACTGGGAGCTTGGTCCTTTAAATGGCGGTATTCTTTTAGCTGTTGGACTTATAACTGAAGCAATTATTTTTGCTATATCCGCATTTGAACCCGTAGATGATGATCTAGATTGGTCATTGGTTTACCCTGAATTGGCTGGCGGTGCCGTAACTAATAGAAAAGGAGTTAAAGAACCAGAAGATGCACAGGGAATTTTGTCTAAAAAATTAGACGAAATGCTTAAAGATGCACGCATCGATTCAGAATTGATGAACAGTCTTTCTACAAGCATACGTTCTTTTGAAGGTGCTACAAAAAGTATGGCTCCTACTGCTGATGCAATGAACTCAACTAAAAAATACAGTGAGGAAATGGCACTTGCTGCAGCTCAAATGGATTCGCTAAACAGTTTGTATAAAGTTCAAATTGAATCAACAAGCCGTCAAACTGAAGCAAATCAAGCAATCGCTGAAAATGCTGATCAGCTAAAACAACAAATGCAGCACTTAGCTACTAACCTTTCTTCATTGAACGGTGTTTATGGAGGTATGCTTACTGCAATGACTAATAGAAACTAAGATAGGTTTTCACCTTAATTATTAATCTTTAAAGAAGAATAAAAATGGCAGGAGGAAAACTATCCCCAAGGCAGAAGATGATTAACCTAATGTATCTGGTTTTCATTGCGATGCTTGCATTAAACATGTCCAAAGAAGTATTATCTGCTTTTGGATTATTAAATGAAAAAATTGAAGACGCTAACGTCGCTACTACACAGCGAAACTCTGCTTTTATGGATGGGTTAGCAGTTAAAGCTGCTGATGAACCAGCACAATATGCAGCTGTTAAAGCAAAAGCAGATCAGGTATCTCAAATATCTGACGATTTGGATTCATATATTACGACTCTTAAATCTGCATCTATTGAGAAAATAGAAGATCCAAAAGATTACGAAGTAATGGACAAAGCAGATTATTTTAACAACTTGTTTTTTACAGGAGATAAGTATAAAGAAGGCGGACAAGAATTTTTGAATAGGTTAGATAAATATCGCACCGAGATGATAGCTGTTTTATCTGATACTGCGCTAGCAAAAGTTGCGGGTATTGAGGACATCAAAAAGTCTATCCAAGCTAATTTTTCTACATCTGAAGTAACTAACCGTGATGGTAAGCAAGTAGCTTGGTTAAATTATAACTACGAAGGTTTTCCTTTAGTAGCATCTTTAACAAAATTGACTCAGATTCAAGCAGATATTAAAACTACCAAAAGTGAAGTTTTACAAAGAATGTTAGCTGGGCAACAAGCAGCAGCTTTATCTTTCAGTAACTACTCTACTTTGATGGAAACTTCAAAATCAGCGTATTATTCTGGTGAAAAGTTTGACGGGGCTATTGTTTTGGGCCGTACAGATGAAAGCACAAAACCACAAAAAGCTGAACTTACATTAGACGGAAGAAAACTTGTGGAAGGTACAGATTACACCTTTGAAGGAGGAAAAGTAAAAATGAACGTAAATGCAGGTTCTCCTGGAGATCACAAAATTGCTGGAACATTATTTTATGGTGAAGGTGGTGAAGTAACAGAGGTTCCTGTTGATCGCTCTTTTGCTACAATCTCTTTACCAAACTCAGCAGTAATTGCTGCAGATAAGATGAACGTAGTATATCGTGGTGTAGATAACCCGATGACGGTTTCTATTCCTGGTATACCTGATAATAAGGTAAACGCATCAGCACCTGGTCTTTCAAAAGTTTCTGGAAGCAAATATGTGATGCGTCCAGGAACAGGTAGAACTGTTATGATTTCGGCAAATGGAACATTGCCTGATGGCAAACCAGTTGGTTCAAAATCTGAATTCCGTAT
>JBBSPH010000317.1:0-3052 GCA_038258985.1 Flavobacteriales bacterium | reverse complement strand
GTGTTTTTACAGGATGTTACTGGTTTTATGGTAGGTTCAAAATCGGAGCATGGTGGTATTATAAAGGATGGAGCCAAAATGGTGAGCGCAGTTTCTAACAGCGTTGTGCCTAAGTTTACCGTTGTGATAGGCAACAGTTATGGCGCAGGAAACTATGCGATGTGTGGAAAAGCCTATGATCCACGATTGATTGTTGCATGGCCCAGTGCAGAGCTTGCGGTGATGAGCGGGAATAGTGCGGCTAAGGTATTGATGCAAATAGAAAAAGCATCACTAGAAAAATCTGGCAAAAAACTTTCTGAGGAAGAAGAGAAAGAACTTTTTGCTAAAACGAAAGACCGGTATGACGAGCAAGTCTCGCCATACTACGCAGCAGCTAGAATCTGGACAGATGGGATTATTGACCCTCGTGATACGAGAAAATGGATATCGCTAGGTATCGAGGCGGCTAATCATGCGCCTATTACTAAGGATTTTAATCTTGGGGTGATACAAACCTAATTCGCTTTCGCGAAAGCGGAAAATTCCAAGTTCCAGGTTCCAAAAAAGCAAAACCGGTTCGAGCGACAGTCGAGAACGAGTTTGGTATTTATAGAAAAATTTGTTTCTAGTTCCTAATTGCCAACCTTTATTATTAAGTTGTGCCGCTGTAGAGCGGCATCTGCTTTTTATGAAAGTAAATTACAGTTGGCAGCCTTGTTGATAAAGATTTTGTTGACCAATTGCAGAGTTCGCTATGCAGTGAGATTATTGATCAACGCCTGGATTGCGCTGGAAACCTGACTTTCCCATCCCTTCTCACTCACATAATAAGTAAACCAGGATCACTTAATTTTGAATATTACTTTTAAAACCTGAACTACAATACATGAAAAAGAAACTCATCTGGCTCACCATCTTGGCAGTAATAGGCCTCCTGACTTATCAAGCCATCCAGTTTTTTATCATCAAACAGGATAATACCAATTCCATCTATCTGATCCCAGCAGATGTTATTTTCTACTTTGAAATGGATGAACCCATCAATAACCTCAAGACGCTTTCCAAAAGTGCCATTTGGGATCACTTCCAGACCAATGAGCAGATCTATGAGATGAGCGAAAAGCTCAATGTCATTGATTCTATGTTTCAGAGCGACACCGATTTTTTTGAGGTCATTGGCAATCGTGATTTGATTGTGAGCGCACACATGATCAAGAAAGACGACTATGGATTTTTGTATATCGTTGATCTTGGTAAACTTTCCAGACTAAACCTTATTAAGGAAAACATCAACCAATTTCTAAGCGACGGTTTTAAGGTCAACAAGCGCTCGTTTGAAAATGTTGAACTGACCGAAATCACAGATGTAGAAACCTTTGAAACGCTAACAATTGCCTTTATCCAGAACCAAATGGTGGCATCCTACAACGCCAGTCTGGTAGAAAAAAGCATTAGCGAATTCAATAATCCCGTCATAGGTCGTGACCTGCAATTCTTGGAAGTACAGCGGCAAGTCAAGAAAAACGGGCTTTTGCGATTGTATCTCAACCACCAAAAGCTGCGGGAATATTACAGGGTGTTTTCCGTTGCGCCCAGTGAGACCGTCGACTTGATGACAGACGCGCTTGCTTATACCGGCTGGAACATTGATGAGGAGAATGACGAGCTACTCACAGCAACCGGCTACAGCACTGGTACTGCGGCAACGACCAGTTTGATGCGGGCGCTGGAAAATAGCGGTACCACAAACCGCAATATTACCAAAGTCCTGCCTGAGGCGACGGCATCATTCATGGGCTTCGGGTTTGAGGAATTCAGTGGGCTGCACGGCAATTTTTATGATCTCTTGGAAATATCAGACCCTACCACGCTTGCGACCTATCTAACGGGAAAACAGCGTGTAGAGAGCTTTCTTGACATTTCTCTAGAGCGTGATTTTTACGATTGGGTGGATGACGAGATCGCTTTCGCGAAAGCGTACTCACCAGAATTATCAGAAAAAGAAGGACTTGCCGTAGTGTTTAAATCTAAAAACGTGGACGTGAGCACCGCAAGCCTAGACAAGATCCAGAAACAGATACGCAAGCGAACTCCCGTCAAATTCAAGACTGTTAACTACCGCGACTATAAAATCAGCTATCTTGAAATCAAGGGTTTTTTCAAACTTATTTTAGGGGATTTGTTTGAGCGCATTGAAAGACCGTACTACACAACTATTGATGAGTATGTGGTGTTTAGCAACTCGCCCAAAACCTTGAAGCTCTTCATCGATTCATACGAGGAAGATAAAACCCTGGCAGATAATGATTATTTCGCTGATTTTGAGGACGAATTCAGTTCCAGTAGCAACGTGTTTCTTTATATCAACACCAATCTTTCAATCGCAGCGGCGCAGACTTTCCTAACGCCAGAGTCTCGCGCGATGGTCAAAAATGAAGAGCAGTTCTTCTCACAGTTGACCCAGATAGGCATGGAACTAACTGCAAAAAATGACCAATTTGTTTCTAAAATGGCGTTGCGCTACGACCAGGAATATGATCTGGATGCCATACGTCTGGAAGAAAAATATAAGGGTCAGCCGTTAGATTATGTAACCGCTAATAACGAGATTGATACGGAAACCATTTTCCAGTTCGATATTTTTCCCAGTGATTTCACGGCAAATCGCTACGAAACCAAACATTCCAATGGCAAGCTGAAAATGCGCGTAAGCCTCAAGAACGGCCAGCCAGATGGTATTTACAAAGAGTATTATGCAAATGGCGACCTTAGGATGTCGGGAAGGTATAAAAAGGGAGTAAAGGACGGCACCTGGAAAGTGTACAGTCGGGATGGGAAGTTGTTTTATAAGAGGAAATACTAATACTAAGAAAAGATGTATTTTAATTCCTTTTTGGCACACTAACAGCTATGCTGTATATTTAAAAAACTAATTAAATAGATGATCCTTAAATTGCTTTGCTTTGGAATCATAATTCTTTTTTCCTTTTCATTTTGTGAGGCGCAAGAAAGGGATGAAAATTTATTTAAGAGATATATCGCGACTAGTAGTTTGTTAGCGGATGAAACG
>JBBSPH010000316.1:0-3054 GCA_038258985.1 Flavobacteriales bacterium | reverse complement strand
GAGTCCTTGATGTTGTACTTTAAATGTGCCTCGAACATTGAGCTTCGTACCTGAATAGCGTAAAGGCTATAACTTTTTCGCCTCATCCCAATAGACATCCATTTCTGCAAGTGTCATGTCACTTAATTTTTTACCCAGTTCACCAGCCTTTGATTCCAGGTATTGAAAACGCTTGATGAATTTTTTATTGGTACGCTCGAGCGCATCCTCTGCATTCACGCCTAAATGCTTGCCGTAATTGACCAGTGAGAAAAGGACATCGCCAAATTCTGCTTCCACCGCATCCTTGTTGTTATTGTCTACTTCCACCTTAAGTTCGCTCAATTCTTCCTGTAACTTTTCCAAAACCTGTTCTGGATGTTCCCAGTCAAATCCCACTCCCGCCACTTTTTCCTGGATTCGAGAGCTTTTTACCAATGCTGGCAAGCTATTGGGCACACCTTCCAAGACACTTTTTTTGCCTTCCTTCAACTTGAGCGCTTCCCAGTTTTGCTTTACCTCCTGCTCATCCTTAACTTTTACATCTCCATAAATGTGTGGATGTCTGGAAACCAACTTGTCACAAATCCCGTGCGCAACACTAGCGATATCAAAATCGTTGGTTTCTGAGCCTATTTTAGCATAGAATACAATGTGCAGCAACAGGTCGCCCAGCTCTTTGGGTATCTCCTCCAGGTCATTATCGAGGATTGCATCGCCCAATTCATACGTTTCCTCGATGGTTAGGTGCCGTAGGGATTGCAGGGTTTGCTTGCGGTCCCAAGGGCATTCTGCACGCAACTCGTCCATAATCGTAAGCAGTCGATCCAGTGCTGCTAGTTGTTCTTTTCGGTTATTCATTGTTTATATGTAAGTTGAACGGTACAATTCTTATTTTTGTGGTAGGAAATTGTGGTGAGAGCGCTTTCGCGAAAGCGGAATCGCTACATAATCTCTGCAAAACACAAGTTGGTATAAAATTAGCTTGCATCCCTACAAACAAGTCCTGATGAAATATATAGTTATCCTTTTTTGTTCACTTTTTGCCCTTCCAACCCTACAGGCGCAACAATTTATTACCGATGCTGAAATCGCTAAAACAGCCGTGGCGTCAGATGGCGAGATGAAGATCTTGTACTTTACAGCAAGCTGGTGTGGACCCTGCAGGATGATGAAACCGGCCATTGAAGCGATGGACAAGGATCCTAAAAGTCCTGCGAAAATCTATAAAATGGATATCGACCAAAATATCACAGATGATGTGTTGAAGATTGCCGGCGTACCCACTTTTATGTTTTTGAAAAACGGAACGGTCGTAGGACAGCATACCGGCGCAATGAACAATGCCGATTTAAAGGCGCTAGTGGCAGAAAAGGCAATGCTTCCCGCAACTAAAAACAAGCTAGCCTACCAACCTATACCTACTAAAGTAGTTGTAGTAAGTGGTAAACACCCAAAATTGACTAAAGCGAACCTGACGAAACTGTGGCATAATGACGATCTACTCGCGCAAACTGCTGTTTCCATCAACGATAACCTAACCGAAAAGCAGGATTTCCTTTCTGGTTTATCTTTGATAAATAGAGCTATCGAGCTCAATAAATCCAGCAACAATTTGATGATCAAGTCAAGTTTACTTGACAAGATCGGCTCAAAGAAAGAAGCTGTTGCAGTTGAAAAGGAAGCTAAATCCCTTAAAAGTTCTAGAAAGTAATCCTATTAGAATTTTTCACATTATAGTATCTATCTAAAATAGATATATAAGGTGATATAAGGAAATAAAAAAGTGACTCAGAGGTAACTGAGTCACTTTCTTTTTAAGATTCTATAGGTTTTAATACTTCTCTACTAAGATTTTAAAAACTAAATACCTTTTACAAAATCACTATATAAATCATTGAATTGGTATCCTTCAGTAAATCTTTTTTTGCTGAGTTTATCAAATTCTACCAATGCCCACAGAATAAATTCTTTCAGGAAGTAACGATCCTCTTTAGCCGTTTCTGGCTGGTATTTCTGGATCAAATCTTCCAGCGGTGATATTTGATCGACAAGCGCGCGGTAATCAGAATCATTCAATTCGTCCAGTAATTCTACTGCGTCATTATTGAAAAACCATTCCACCAATTTATCATAAGGCGTTGGTTCGTCTGGTTTCTTCAATTTCTTTAGTTCAGGGAAATATTGCGGAAATAAAGTCTTGATGGCCTCACCGATCAACTCATTTGCAACAAAGGCGGCACCCTCTTGTTCGCCCTCATACACCAATTCAATCTTGCCCGTAATGGAAGGAATCACTCCCGAAAAATCGGAAAGTCTAACTACTGTCTTGTCGTCACCATTCATCAATGAGCGACGTTCTGCCGTGCTCAATAGGTTTTCGTAACCAGTAATGCTCATGCGCGCACTTACTCCACTCTTTTCATCTACATACTCGCTTTCACGTGCGGAAAAACTTATTTGTTCCAGTAAGTCTTTAGCTAATTCTGGTACGTAAACACCTTCTTTAGTGCGTTGGTCATTTTTAGCTTCTTGCTGAGTTATGGTTTTTGCGATTTGGATGTTCTCTGGATAATGGGTAAGAATTTGGGAACCTATTCTATCCTTTAAAGGTGTTACTATACTGCCACGATTAGTATAATCTTCTGGATTTGCCGTAAACACAAATTGCATGTCCAGTGCGAGTCTCAATTTGAAACCACGTATTTGAATGTCGCCTTCTTGTAAGATATTGAATAAGGCCACTTGAATCCTTGCCTGTAAATCGGGCAATTCATTGATAACAAAAATACAGCGGTTCGCTCGTGGTATCATCCCATAGTGAATCACGCGATCGTCTGCATAACTCAGCTTGAGATTTGCTGCTTTTATCGGGTCAATATCACCTATCAAATCTGCTACCGTTACGTCTGGTGTTGCCAGTTTTTCATAGAAACGGTCGTCGCGATGTAACCAAGATATGGGCGTATCGTCACCGTGCTTCTCTATTAATTCAATTGCTGTTCTGGAAAGAGGCTGGTATGGATCATCGTGTATTTCACTGTCCTTTACAAACGGTATGTACTCATCCAAAAG
>JBBSPH010000315.1:0-3062 GCA_038258985.1 Flavobacteriales bacterium | reverse complement strand
TCATAAGTCATAAGTCATAACTGACTACTTCCTATCAATCCGATAGATTCCTTTTCCTTCAACACCTACATAGATCTTACCGTCTGATCCAGTCTTTACATTGCGTAACCTGCCGATGCCATCTACCAGTTTTTCTCGTTTGAGTACTTGATTCCCGTCCATATAAATCATTTCCAGGTATTGGAACTTGAGGCTACCCACTAAAAAATTACCATTCCAATCTCCATATTCCTTGCTGTTAATCACCGCAAAACCGCTGGGAGCTATACTTGGCAGCCAATAGTAGATAGGTTGCGCCATACCTTCGTTTGTAGTTATTTCAGTAAACTCACTACCATCATAATTGATCCCATAACTTATAACTGGCCAGCCGTAATTGACTCCGGGTTTGATAATATTGATCTCATCACCGCCACGTGGACCATGTTCGTGGGCAATAATCTCACCAGTTACGGGATGTTTCAGCAAGCCTTGTGGATTGCGATTGCCGTAGGTAAATGCCGCGGTCTTCGCATTAGGAACACTCATAAAAGGATTGTCCTCTGGAATGCTTCCGTCACTGTTAATTCGGTAAATCTTTCCACCATCACGGGTCAAATCCTGCGGATTTACGTCCCGCTCGCCACGTTCACCAATGGAGAAATAGAGTTTTTTATCATTACCCCAAGCAAACCGGCTTCCAAAATGCTGCCCTTTCTTTGTATCCGGCTCTGCCTTGTAAAGCACTTTTATGTTTGTAAGTGCGTCTCCATCAAGTACAGCGCTGGCGATGGTTGTATGCCCGCCCTTGTCGGATGTTGAGCTGGCATAGGAGATATAAATCGTATTGTTGGCATTGAAATTTGGATCCACGATAACATCCATCATCCCACCTTGGCCACGATTATAAACTTCGGGAACATTTTTGATTTCCACAGATTCCTGTCCGGTAAACTTAAAGAGTTTGCCTTCCTTTTCAGTAAACAGCAAATTGCCGTTAGGCAACCAATCCATTCCCCAGGGATTGGATAGGTCTTCCAGTATAGGTGTAACGGTGTATCCCTTTTGATCTTCTATGAGCGGTATGCTATCTACATCTGGCACTTGTGTATTGACAGACATCTCTTTTAATCCTTGTGTGATCGATAAGGAATCGGGAAGAACTTCCACCGTTCGATTTTCGGCAAAATTTTGTTTGCAGGATATGAGAAGCAAGAATGATGATATTAATATACAGTATTTCATGGCACAGGATTTTCCATAAAAATAGGTGGTCTCTGTTAATTGTGAGTTTATTCCACAAAAAAATCCCTGAGGATTTAATTCAGGGATTCGATTGGTTGGGAAAAATCCCAATTTGAAAAGTAGCTGCCATGATACTTACGCCAGCTTATACCTTCTTCTGATATTCCAGGATTCAGAAAATCCACGTTCAGGACGGAATCTTTTGTTGATTAATTCTCTAGTCTCGTTGAATGTGTTTGATGCTTTCATAATATGTAAGTTTTGTGGTTATACTTAATAGACGAACATGTCTTAATCTTGTTACACTACTATGTAAAGCAAAGTAGTATTTTAGATAAAGAGCCGGAATTATCGGTGTATCATAAAAAAAACCAGATCGGTTAGATCTGGTTTTTGACAACGTATATAAAGTATGCTTATTCTTTAGGAGTTTCAGCAACGTCAAAAATAATGGGTAATCCGTAAATGGTATTCACTGGTTGACCTCGCTGAATGCCCGGTTGCATTTTAGGCAGTAGATTAACTACCCTTGCCGCTTCAGCTTGTAATTCTGGAGCTTTTGCACGAGAGATAATTTTAGCTGTATTGCCATTTTTATCTACCATAAACTGGACTGAAATAGTTTGCTTTCCCGAAAGACCAACTGCATTTGCGATACCAGTATCAAAATTTTCACGTACAAATTGAGTAATGTTTTGTTGCATACATTTTTTTCTTTCCGCATTTGACCCAGAGCAACCGGGATACGTTGGAACCTCTTCAATAATTGCAAATGGAACCGAGGCGGTTTCTTGAACAATGGGTACCTCATCAACATCGCCATTTACTGGTGTAACATCTTTAATTGATAAAACTTCTTCCACTTCATCATCTTTCTGATCTGTAGTTTGATTTTTTAATGAATTTACATACGCGTTATATTCTTCCAAGTTCATTATCTTCTGCTCTTCTGTCGAATTTCCTATATAGTAAACCTCACCAGTTGGCGATTCAATGATAGTAAGGATGTGACCTATTTCCTGGTCAAAAACAACGGTGGATCCGTTTTCTTTTATTTTTTTCTTAATGTTCATCATTCGCACCAATTCGGTACCGGTTAGATAATCCTTCATTGGAGCTAATGGTTTCGTTTTACTCCAACGTTCATAGTTCTTAAGTGACAATTCCAAGAATTGATTATCCTCTTCGCTTATCCCTCGGTAATAATCTTTTGTCCCAAACTTAAACTCTTGTAAGGTGGGTAGCTCGTCAGAAACTAGTACGCTTTGAATTTTTTCAACTGCCTCAAGTTCCGTAGTACAAGCTGTGTAAATCAAACTCGCAAATAAAAAGGGAAGCATCCATACTAGTTTGCGGAATGGGAATCGTGAATTTTGGGTGTTCTGTATCATGGTGATGCGATTTTTGATTGTTTTTAAGTTGAAAAATGAATTGGTAAAAGAAAAGTCGGGACAATTCATGGCCTGTCGCAATAGGTTTTCTAGGTAGGATTTTTGGCCGTGCACTGCGACGGTTTCGGCATCTGCAATGTGCTCGTGGACCAGTTGTAGATCCTTTTGCGAGAGATATGATACTGGGTGGAACCAGAAAATGATCTTCAATACCTCGTAAAATAATAGATCCCAAGTGTGGCGACCTTTTACGTGAACCAACTCGTGCTGCAGGATTTGTTGGTATTCTGCTTTCGCGAAAGCGTTACCTATAAAAATATCATTCATAAAAGTAAATGCTGCGGGTAAACCGGGAACGGTGGTGATGTAGCAACCTTGTTTAAATTTGGTTTCTCCTTTATTTTTCAATAGTCGTATCTCGTTGAGCTTGTAGCAAAATAGGAGCAG
>JBBSPH010000314.1:0-3075 GCA_038258985.1 Flavobacteriales bacterium | reverse complement strand
CGATGTGCTTATCTTCTTCAACTACAGAACAGACCGTGGTCGCGAGCTCACCGACATGCTCTCACAAGCCGACTTCCACGAGCAGAACGCCCATAAATTAAATCTGTATTATGTGACGATGACTAAGTATGACGATAGCTTCCAGAACATTCATGTGATTTATGAAAAACCGAATCTGATAAATACTTTAGGCGAAGTTTTATCCAAAGCTGGAAAACGGCAAATACGGATTGCCGAAACGGAGAAGTATCCGCATGTAACTTTCTTCTTTAATGGTGGAGAAGAAGTTCCCTTCGAGAGAGAAGAACGCATTATGTGTAATTCGCCGAAAGTAGCGACCTATGATCTCCAGCCAGAAATGAGCATTGACTGCGTTTCCAGTAGTATCATCCCAAGAATAAAAACACAAGAAGCCGACTTTATCTGCCTGAATTTTGCGAATCCTGATATGGTAGGACATACGGGAAGTATGGCAGCTGCCGTTGCGGCATGTGAGGCGGTAGATCACGCGGCACAGCAAGTTATTGATGCAGCCGTTGAAAATGAATATACCGTTATTGTTATTGCAGACCACGGTAATTGTGAGGTAATGTTGAATGCAGATGGAAGTGTGAATACGGCACATACTACAAATCCAGTCCCATTAATTTTAGTAGATCAAGACATAAAAGCTGTAAAGTCAGGAGTTTTGGGAGATATTGCTCCTACTATTTTGAAATTGATGGGCGTTCAAAAGCCTGCGGAGATGACGCAGAGTTCACTCGTGTGAACTTCACTCTTATGAAAAGGACAAAAGACCGCTGCGCTCAAAGACGAACGACGAAAGACTTGATTGTAATTAACTGATGTACTTTTGAATTATTATTCGAATACTCTCAATGCGGGAAAAACTAAACTACTTGACTTACTATCTAACACTAAAAAATAAAACGATGAAAAAATTGATACCTGCAGCATTGGCTGTTTTATTACTTGCGGCATGTGGGCCTAAGAAGGAAATGAGCGAGCCTAAAATGAAAGAAGAAAAGGCCAAAACCGTTGCCACGGTTACGATGGAAGAGCAAGGCACAAATTCAACGATGGGAACTATTGAAAACGGAGATCTGATGGGAATCCACGGCGAAAACGCTTTCAATCAAGAGCCTTTTGCAACATGGTTCCAACCAGCTTACACAGCTTACGATCCAGATGTTATGATACTTGACGAATTGACAACGCAGATGAAAGACGTAGAGATCAGAGCTTACATGGGAACATGGTGTGGTGATTCTAAAAGAGAAACACCTAAATTCTTCAAACTACTCGATCAAACCGAATTTAATCAAGATGATTTGACGCTAGTTGCCGTAGATCGCAGCAAGACAAAACCAGAAAGCCTCGTCAACGGTTACGATGTGATGAGAGTACCGACATTTATTTTCTACCGTGGCGGCAAGGAATTGGGTCGTTTTGTAGAACGTCCGAGAGAAACATTGGAAGCTGATATTTTAAAGATCATCAGCGGTCAGCCTTACAAGCATGCGTACGATAACTAAGCTGTCAGTCTGAACCTGTCGAAGATGTATTCTCAAATCTATAATCATTTTGGAGGTCGCACTTCGACGGGCTTAATGTGACAGAAGCACCTAGAATCAAAACGACAATTTGTCAGGTTGAGCCTGTCGAAACCGATGGGATTTCTTGTTAGGAAAGCCGATTTCGACAAGTTCAATCTGACATTTTTTATTTATTGGAAACCCAACTTTTTACAAAACTTACTCATCGTGGAAATCATAAACATCAACGATAAACTTGATTTGTTCCATGAAACATGGACACCTAAAATCATAGCACAATTGAATGGGCAACAGGTGAAACTGGCCAAACTCCATGGAGAGTTCGTCTGGCACAACCATGCTGATGAGGATGAGCTTTTTTATGTGATCAAGGGAGTGTTGGTTATTCGCTTTCGCGAAAGCGAAGTTACCCTCCACCCTGGAGAGATGATTGTGGTTCCCGCTGGTGTCGATCATCTACCTATCGCCCAGGAAGAAGTTCACGTCATGTTGATTGAGCCGGCAGCAATCAAGCATACCGGTAATGTGCAACATGAATTGACGAAAGAGAAACTGGACTGGATCTAAAAAAAATCACTTGATTTGAAATTGGTCATAGAAAGGAAACTGCGTTAGGGATTGAAGCGGAAATCCTTTTGTCACGGCTATAGCGTGACAAAAGATTGCAGCGCAAAGCCCGACCTCGGCCTCAGCCGAGGGAACGCCCAAATCATTATCAGTATAGTAGTACAGTTTCCCTATTTTTGCAGCCTGAATTGAAGAAATGATAGTTACCAAAACCAAAGAAGAACTGGAAATCATGCGTCGCGCTGCGCTTATGGTGAGTAAAACGCTGGGAATGATCGCCGCAGAGATCAAGCCGGGTGTGACCACGCAGCGATTGGACGATCTGGCCGAACAATATTTGAGAGACAATGGCGCTATTCCTGGATTTAAGGGATTATACGATTGTCCCAGTACACTTTTAATAAGCCCAAATGAAGAGGTCGTCCATGGTCTGCCCAAGGAAGTTGCGATCAAGGATGGTGATGTTCTATCTATTGACTGCGGCGCGATTGTCGACGGTTTTTATGGTGATCACGCTTACACCTTTGCAGTAGGCGAGATTCCCGCAGAAACCCAGCAACTGCTCGATCGTACCAAAAACTCTTTATATTTAGGTATTGAGCAATTCCGTTTGAATAACCGTGTGGGTGATGTAGGTTATGCGATACAGGAGTATTGTGAGGGATTTGGTTATGGCGTGGTGCGGGAATTGGTAGGTCATGGACTGGGTCGTGTGATGCACGAGGATCCACAAATGCCCAATTATGGCAAGCGTGGCCGTGGTAAAAAGTTCGTCGAGGGAATGACGGTCGCCATTGAGCCCATGATCAATATGGGTACCAAAAACATCAAGCATTTTCCCGATGGCTGGACGATAAAAACCAGGGATGGTAAACCCAGCGCGCACTTTGAACACAACGTTGCAATTGTAAATGGTGAACCACGACTGTTAAGCACGTTTGATTACGTATAT
>JBBSPH010000313.1:0-3085 GCA_038258985.1 Flavobacteriales bacterium | reverse complement strand
CTAGTTTTTGTAGGTTTTTTATTTCTGAGGGCATGGCGATAATTTTATGTTGTATATCTTGAAGGTTTCTCGTTTTGAGAGAACTCACTTTGTTTGGTCCTTTAAAGATTAAAAGTTTTTCTGGGCGTTGCCTACGGCCGGGCTTTTCACTGCAATCTTTTTATCCCGCCAAAGGGCGGAATAAAAAGGATTTCCGTTTCAATCCCTAACGCAAGACGGTGCAATAGACATCCTTAGTTTCTTAACGTATCTTCCTGCTGGATTTCCATTTCGATAACTTCCTGATCATTCAAGGTGTCCGTAGATTCTTCATATTCCCACGTGTCAATCTCCTCATTTGCAGAATCTGTATCATCACCATACTCATAAGTCCGGTTAAACTCTCCATTTTCCAATTGCTCAAAAATGTTTTCAGGATTTGCTATTACACTACCGAACCACAATAAGGCTACTAAAAATCCTATCACGCTTAATACTAACGCAATAATATTAACAACGCGAGCAGTCTTTACGCTAGATAGGCTGCGAGGATTATAACTTTCTGGTTCGCTATTGTATGCATTGATGCTCTTACCAGCCCATACCAATCCAATGATGCTCATAATTACAGCAGGAATTGCAAGTATGCCACAGCAACACCCAACCAAACTAATAAGTAAGGCTATAATACCCAGAATCATAGCTCCTGGATCTGCGGATAATTTGTTTTGAATTTCGTTCACTATTTTAGGTTTTGGTTGGTGATTGATTAATCGTGGTCTAGCCAGCTTTTGTGATAGCTATCATCTGCAATA
The DNA here is from genome assembly GCA_038258985.1 of Flavobacteriales bacterium. GTDB lineage: Bacteria > Bacteroidota > Bacteroidia > Flavobacteriales > Flavobacteriaceae > Nonlabens. The sequence goes on along the minus strand of JBBSPH010000313.1, from coordinate 2,291 downwards.
GCTAGACCTTCTTTAGTTACTTTCAATGGCTTAAATGTATCTACCATCACGGCGAGTTCTTCCGTTTCTGTCTGGCCAATGCTGCGTTCAACAGCTCCCGGGTGTGGGCCATGCGGTATTCCCGCGGGATGTAGGGATATGTGTCCTTTTTCAATATCGTTGCGGCTCATAAAATCACCATCCACATAGTACAATACTTCATCGCTATCAATGTTACTGTGGTTGTAGGGTGCGGGAATACTGTCGGGATGGTAGTCATACTTTCTGGGCACGAAACTACACACTACAAACGCATCCGTCTCAAAAGTTTGGTGCACTGGCGGCGGTTGGTGAATGCGTCCCGTGATCGGTTCAAAATCATGGATAGAAAACGCATACGGATAATTGTAACCGTCATAACCCACCACATCAAATGGGTGCGAGGCGTAAACCATCTCAAAAATCTCGTCCTGTTTCTTGATTTTGATCAAAAACTCTCCTTTTTCGTCATGGGTTTCCAGCTGTTGTGGTCGTCGCAAATCTCGCTCGCAAAAGGGAGAATGTTCCAGCAGTTGGCCAAAATGATTTCTATACCGTTTAGGCGTGTATATAGGACGACGACTTTCTACTATAAATAACCGGTTCACCTCTGTATCAAAATCAATCTGGTAGATAATACCGCGTGGGATCAATAAGTAATCACCGTATTTAAAGTCTAGGTTGCCCAAATGCGTGCGCAACGTTCCAGAGCCTTGATGTACAAACAGCAACTCGTCGCTATCGGCATTTTTATAAAAGTAATCCCGCAACGATTCTTGCGGTGCGGCAAGAATAATTTGTACATCACTATTCATCAAAATACACTTCCTGCTGTCTAGATAATCGGGTTGTGGCGGCACTTGAAAGCCTTTTAATCGGTAGGATTGTAAATGGTTCTCCAGCGCTATCTCTGGTTTAACGCTATAACTACCGCGTATTTCCTTGACCATCGTCGGTCGATGCTCGTGGTAGGAGTTGGTATACATGCCATCAAATCCTATCGTTCCGAACAATTGCTCATAATACAAAGACCCATCTGGTTTCTTGAAAACCGTATGGCGCTTGTGCGGTATTTTTCCTAGCTGGTGATAAAAAGGCATGAATCAGATTATTATACGGGTAAATTTCGGGAATTCCTCAGACCATTCCATAGTCAATGGCTGATAATTAGATGTTTTTCCTTAAAAATTGTTACAAATCAACCGAATTCAACAGATTCAATCTGCAAATGAAATGGTGTTATGAGGGTTTTGGGTAATGAATTAATATGCTTCAAAGACTCTCAAAGGAATCGCTTTTTTGCGATCGCACGTTGACCATGCTTTATACCGCTTTCGCGAAAGCGAAATTCACCCTCAAGTTTATGCCACCGAAAAGCGATAAGAAATCAAGACTCATAAATATCAAAAATTGAATCCCAGCCGCACATAAAACTCGCCATCATCCTGTTGTGGGCTAAAACTGTATTTTAATTCTATAGGCCCGGCAAAGGTTTCTAGACCATAGCCCACTGCAAAACCCGAATAGCGCGCCTTGCTGTACCAGTCATCCTGTTCAAAAAGATCATCGTCCAGACTGGCAAAATTTGCACTGAATACCAAATGGTTTTTGCGGAACAACTCATAATCCAACTCAAATAAAGTCCGGATCATCGTATTCCCACTCAAACTTATAAAGTCATAACCGTAAAATGGAAGAATGTTATTTATACGTCTCGCGCCATAACCTCCCAGAATAAAGTCCAGCGATGAATTTTGCGGATTCCCAATCGAGATTCCCACATGGCCCTCACCACGCAAACTGAATTTGCCTAGGGAGGTTGCATATCCTACCTGCAACTGTGCAATGGAATACTCGCTAAAGTCTTCTTTAAAAACATCATTGTAGAGATATAAATGGAAGTCAGCATCAATTTTCCAACCATCAGATGGAAAAAATGAATTGTCATATGAGTCAAACAGTGCTTTCCCATAGAGACTTGCCGTCGTACTGTTTTCAAAATCGGTACGGTTATCCCTTACACTACCGGTAACGAGGGTGTTCGTATAAATATCTAGGGCCTTCACCTCTGCTCCAGCTATAATGTTGAACCCGCGATCCAGCCTGGTCTGTACATAAAGTTGCTGCGTCCAGTCGTGGTAGTCTATCTCCAGACGATTTATGCCTGGCGGCGAGCTGCCGCTGACATCCTGCAAAAAACTAATGGGTATTGCCTTATCAAATTGGGTAAACTCACTATGTAATCCTACTGACCAGTAATTGCCCTTGTCGAT
>JBBSPH010000312.1:0-3089 GCA_038258985.1 Flavobacteriales bacterium | reverse complement strand
AAGGTAGGTTCATAATCGTCCTGTACATCTTCCAGAATAGTATGGCTGATGTTGGTTTTTTTGCGTGTATCAATGACAATCGTGTCGCTCGCCATATCTCCCAACCGCTGATTCTTATCGGTAAAAATAACGGACAGTACCGCAGGTCCCGGCATGAACGTCCATAGGTCTACCAACCGCAATATCCAGCTAACCAAGTAATCGCTCCAGGTAGCGGGCGATCCGTCAATCTTCACCACTTTGGTCTGCACGATAAATTTCCCAGGCGTTCTACCATTGAAGATGATATTGAAAAACAGGGAGTAGAACATTACAGGTAGGAACAACAATTGGCTTATACCCAGTGTTGTAAATTTTTCAAAAAGATTTTCCATCCCGCTCACGAGATATCCTATGATGATGAGATAGATAAATAGTACCACCAAGTCAATCAAAAACCCAAGAATGCGGAAGCCCAGACTCGCTACATTATAGTTAATATTGACATTTTGGGCAGTATTTATAGAAGTGTTTGACATGGTGCAATTAGTTTTTATCTTTAGCCAAAATTCACTCAATGCGCGAGGCGGCTTTTGTCAAGCAAAATAAAGCAAAATGGATGGCATTTGAAAAGGCACTCGACGCTAATTCAAATATGAATGCAGATAGGCTTGCAGGATTGTACATTCAGTTGACAAATGACCTGTCATTTGCCCAATCTTATTACCAGGATAGCAAGACGCTCATGTATTTGAACTCGCTTGCCAGCCAGGCGCACCAGAAGATCTATGTCAACAAAAAAGAAAAGGGAAACAAGGTCATCCAGTTTTTTAAAACCGACTTCCCTCTGTTCTTTGCAGATTACCAAAAAACGTTTTTATACGCTTTTGCCATATTTATGGTGGCAGTGGGAATAGGCACGATTAGCTCCTTGAACGACGATTCTTTTGTTCGGTTGATATTAGGCGATAGTTATGTCAACATGACCCTAGAAAATATCCGTGACGGAAATCCGACGGGAGTTTATCAGCAGGATGGTGCTTTTGGGATGTTTCTCGCCATAACAGTCAACAATATACGGGTGGGAATGATTTGCTTTGCAGCTGGATTGCTCACCTCCATAGGCACCAGTTACATTTTGTTTTCCAATGGTGTGATGGTAGGAGCGTTCTTCAGCATGTTTGCGATGGAGAATGTAGAGCTGGAGTCCTGGAGCGTGATTATGTTGCACGGTACGATTGAATTATCTGTGATTGTTATTTGCGGTGCCGCGGGAATGGTCATGGGCAACGCTATCCTATTTCCTAAGACTTACTCGAGACGGGTTTCTTTTGTCAAGGGTGCAAAAGCTGGACTCAAAATCGTCATGAGCACGGTTCCCTTATTTATTATCGCTGGATTTATTGAGGGCTTCGTCACCCGTTATGCGTTTATGCCGGCTATTCTAAAATATCTTATTTTGTTGGTGAGCGCCGCCATCATCATAGGTTACTACGTCATTTATCCACAATACCTTAAAAAGAAATATGCACAATTACATAGAGCCTAGGCTGCGCCGTGATTTCGGCGGGATCATTAGTGCATTTTTTGCCTTTATGAAGGCCAATATTCGTGGGTTAATCAATTTGTTTATTGGCTATAATGGTATTTTCTTTATCCTATTTTTAATCAGCATTTATTTTTTGATCACGGGTTTTGTAGAATATTTGGTGGTTGAAAGCGCTAGTGTTTATGGCGGTTCAAGTACAGATGCTGCTGCGATTTCTATGGCAATTGCTTTCTTTGTCTTGATCCTGCTCATCGCGATCGCCACTATTTTCAACTATGCACTCAGCAGCAGTTATATGTCCATGTATGAACGTAGAAAGGAAAACAACCTACCGAAACGCGATGTCTGGAACCTTGCCAAAAAAATGTTTTGGGCCATATTGCTGGTTGGGTTTTGCGCTATCGTTCTATATTTTGTATTCTTTATTGTTCAGATCGTATTGGCATTTATACCTATACTGGGTAGTCTGGTCTCACTGGTTCTGGGACTGGCGTTCAATGCATGGATTAGTTTGACTATTTTTAGTTATGTCCATAACAACGACAAGAATATTTTTGATGCTTTCGGCGAGGCGTGGCAGTTGCTCTTTAGCGGTTTCTGGAAAACGCTGGGCGTTAATCTGGTACTGGGTATTCTCGTACAGGTTTGTCTATTCTCGCTGCAAATAGTTCCCGCCATCATTGCGGGTGTTATTGCGTTTCATGCCATTGAAGATTCTGGTAGTTTTAACGACAGTACATTGAGCCACATCTTGATCATCTTAATTGTGACACTATTTTGCATCATGATCATGTTTATCCAGATGATCTCACAAATCATCAACGGTTTTCTCTACTTCAACCTGCACGAATTCAAGCACAACGAGTACCTGCGCAGCCGCATTGCACAAATAGGAACTGTAGAATGAAGCTCAATCTTTTTCTTTTTATGCTGTTGTGTTCCGCTTTCGCAAAAGCGCAATCCCTTCAAGACCTAGTTCCAGAGGTTGAGAGCCGTCCCAGACAGATAACGGACACGCTGGATCGCGATTATGACCAAAGAGTGGTCACTATGAAAGAATTTCCTGAAGACCTCGCACAGCGCTATACCGATAGTGATTTTGATTATGAGGAAACGACTAATGAGGTCGATAATATATTTTCCGGCTTTTTCGATTGGTTGTTTGATAAACTGGGCCAGTGGTTCGGGATTGATATTGATCCCTTCTGGGCACAGGTACTCAAATGGACGGTTTATGCTCTGTTTGCCGGTATCGCTATCTATTTTATCGTCCGTTTGCTGTCCAACGAGAAAGCATCTGGAATGCGCGCGCGAGGAAAGGGCAAGGGCAATGAGATCAAGATTCAGGAAACCCATATTGAAGAAATCGACCTGACCCAATTTATCAAAGATGCCATTGCAAACGGTAACTACCGCAATGCGGTGCGCTATCTGTACCTTAACTCGCTCAAAAATCTGAGTGCCAGTGGGAAGATCGCTTGGGATTTCCAGAAAACCAACAGCGATTATTATCGCGAGTTGAAAGATCTTGACCTCAAGGAGCAATTCAAGAAAGTTTCTT
>JBBSPH010000311.1:0-3100 GCA_038258985.1 Flavobacteriales bacterium | reverse complement strand
TCCGGCTAACTGAAATTTTACGAGGTTGACCACGTAAAAATTGAAAAATCTCTTTCCAGGAGTCGGTTTTTAAGACCACTAATTCGTCCTCAAAAGTAGAATCGTCCGTAATCGACGGCAGCTGAATTCCTTTACAGCCTAAGTTTTTAGCCAACTGCATATCGCTGTTGCGATCACCGATGACAAAACTATTAGCAAGGTCATAATTACCTTTTATGTAATGCGTCAACAAACCAGTCTGCGGTTTGCGGGTAGGAGCATTTTGCTCTGGAAATGACCGGTCAATTAAGACCTCGCTGAAAGTCACACCTTCAGATTCCAATACATTCATCATCAAATTATGTACAGGCCAGAACGTATCTTCAGGAAAACTATCTGTTCCTAAACCGTCTTGATTCGTAACCATCACCAGCTCATAATCCAACTCCCGGGCAATGCGATGCAGTTGTGTGATCGCCTGCGGTAAGAATTCCAGCTTTTCAAAACTATCCAGTTGATAGTCTTTAGGTGGCTCCTTGACGATAGTCCCGTCACGATCTATAAATAATACTTTTTTCATGTGTACATTTCTCTCATTTCGCTCCGCTCACTCAACGGATGCAGTTCGAAGGCTGGAAACTCATCCCGCAATCGACTTATTTAATTTATACCGTACCAATACGGCTATTTTAGGGTAATACCGTCGCACTGCGATATCAAATTATTAATTTTTATTCTGATCTAGCTCTTTTTGCAACTTCATTTTTTCAAATGAGGTTTTAACTAAAAATACACCGATGATGATTGAACAGACAGGTAAATAATAATCATTGTCTTGAAAAAGCTGGTAAATAGAAACTATGGTTGTTGAAACTCCAAGACCTATCAATAAATAGTTTCCTATAATTTTCATAAGCATTATTTTAAAAATAATTTCTCAACGCCTCTATCAACTCCTCACATTCCGCAGTAGTTCCGACTGTAAATCTTAACGTATCTGTAATCTGACTGCTTCTGTTTCTAATTATAATTCCTTTATCTCGCAAATAATTATAAACTTCAGTAGCATTATCCACTCGGGCTAGTACAAAATTAGCCTCACTAGGATAAACCTCCTTAATGAATGGTAGTTGTTGCAAATCGGCAATAAGGATTTCTCTGTTATCGATAATTTCTTCTACCTGTTTTCTAGTTTCTTCTGTGTTTCCCAACGCTGCTACAACGGCCTTTTGAGACAATTCATTGACGTTGTATGGTGGCTTTGTCTTGTTAAACAATGCAATAATCTCTGGCGATGCAAAAGCAAAACCAGTGCGAGCACCAGCCATACCGTGTGCTTTGGACATAGTTTGCAAGACTACAAGATTTGGATAATCTTCTAATCTGCGTATAAAGCTTTGGTTTTCTGTGAAGTCTTGGTAAGCCTCGTCAACTATTACAATCCCTTTGAAACCGCCAATCAACCGATCCAGATTCTCTTTATTTTCTCTAAGTTCTTGTTCAAATTCAGGCGCATACGGCATATCCATCATTCCGCCTTTCGTATAATTCTCCGCTTGCCAGTCGTGTTCTAAGTCTGCCTTTAAAAGCGCGTTACCTGTTGGATTATTGGGAGAACAGATCCATAATAGTTTCGCTTTCGCGAAAGCGTCACTTTTCAAAATCCCATCAACATCAAGGTCAAAAGTGCTCGTCAACGGAAACTCTACCACAGCTATATCATTAATCGCGGCACTCACCTCATACATTCCATAAGTGGGCGGACACGTAATCACGCTGTCTTTTCCAGGCTCGCAAAAAATACGGTACAACAAGTCAATAGCCTCATCGCTACCATTACCCACAAAAATTTGATTTGCATCAACCCCTTTTTGTTCGCTCAACAATTCTTTAATCTCGCTTTGCAACGGATCTGGATATCTGTTTAAGTTAGGAGTTAAGAGTGCTGAATTATGAATTTTTGGATCGTTTGGGTTCTCGTTAGCGTCCAGTAAGGTTAGCTCTGTTTTTTGTGTTGTTGAAGTTCGTGCAGGAGAAACGTCGCCGTAAAGTTTGAACTCTGAACGCGCGCTAGAATAGGCTTTCAAATCCCAGATATTTCTACGAACTATAGACTTTAAATTAAACGCTGAACTCATAATTCTGAATTTCTAATTGCTTTCAATCTTACGCTCACAGCATTTTTATGAGCATCCAATCCTTCAGCAGCTGCCATCAATTCGACAGCAGGACCTAAGTTTTGAATTCCTTGTGCCGTTGCTTTTTGATAGGTCACTTTATTGACAAAACTGTCTACAGATACACCGCTGTAATTGCGTGCATAGCCATAAGTAGGTAGCGTGTGATTTGTGCCACTGGCATAATCGCCCAAACTTTCGCAGGTATAAGAACCTATAAAAATAGAACCAGCCACATTGATTTTATTTGCAACATCGTCAGAGTCTGCCGTGTTGATGATCAAGTGCTCTGGTGCGTAAACGTCAGACCATTTGATACATTCCTCAATGCTTTCTAGAACAATAGTTTTGCTGTTTTCTAATGCAGCTTCGGCAGTTTGCTTTCGCGAAAGCGAACTCAATTGAACTTCTAATTCTTCATTTACCGAGGTCGCCAATTGTTGCGATTCCGTTAATAGAATTACTTGGGAATCATGACCATGCTCTGCTTGCGCGAGTAGGTCAGAAGCTACAAACGCTGGATTTGCTTGGGCATCTGCAATAATCAGAACCTCCGACGGGCCAGCAGGCATGTCGATGGCAACGCCTTCTTGCTGGGCAAGTTCTTTAGCTCTGGTAACAAAAGCATTTCCTGGACCAAAAATCTTGTAAACATTGGGGATGCTTTCAGTACCATAGGTCATTGCAGCTATTGCTTGTGCACCGCCTACTTTATAAATTTCAGTGATACCGCAAAGGTTTGCCGTGTGCAAAACTACCGGGTTGATGTTTCCATGAGCGTCTGTAGGACTGCATAAGACTACCTGTTGGTTCCCAGCGATTTTAGCGGGAATTCCCAGCATCAATACCGTAGAAAAAAGAGGAGCAGAGCCGCCTGGAATATACAAGCCTACTTTTTGAATAGGTAATGATTTTCTCCAGCACGTGATGCCTGGCATGGTTTC
>JBBSPH010000310.1:0-3151 GCA_038258985.1 Flavobacteriales bacterium | reverse complement strand
TGAAGTTCGACCACACGTTTGATGTCTGTTGATGACAGTGGAGTAAACATCACGATATCATCGATACGGTTAATGAATTCTGGACGCACGCGCTTTTTAAGTTCGCCTAAAACCTCCACTTTTGCTGCTTCCATAGTACTTTCCAGATCACCTGTGAAATTCTCAAACTTTTCCTGAATCACGTCTGCACCCATGTTTGAGGTCATGATAATAATGGTATTCTTGAAATCTGCCACCCTACCTTTGTTATCGGTCAGACGACCTTCATCTAGAACTTGTAATAAAATATTAAAGGTATCAGGATGTGCTTTTTCAATCTCGTCCAACAATATCACGGAATATGGTTTTCTACGAACCGCCTCCGTCAACTGACCACCTTCATCATAACCTACATAACCAGGAGGTGCACCCACAAGCCGGCTGACGCTGTGACGCTCTTGATATTCACTCATATCGATGCGGGTCATGGCGCTATCATCATTAAATAGATATTCTGCCAATGCTTTGGCGAGCTCGGTTTTCCCTACACCTGTAGTTCCCAAAAACAGAAAGGATCCCACTGGTTTCTTCTGGTCCTGCAAACCCGCACGGCTGCGACGCACAGCATCACTAACCGCAACGATAGCCTCGTTTTGACCTACGACTCTTTTGTGTAACTCATCTTCTAATCTTAGCAGCTTGTCCCGCTCGCTTTGCAGCATTTTTGTGACAGGAATACCTGTCCACTTTGCCACTACCTCTGCAATGTCATCATAGGTAACTTCTTCTTGAATCAAAGATTTGGTTTGATCGCTATTCTGCATTTCCAGCTGTAGCTTTTCCAGCTCTTCCTGACTTTCTTTGATTTTACCGTAACGCAATTCAGCTACCTTTCCATAATCTCCATCCCGTTCTGCACGCTCTGCTTCCAGCTTGTAGTTTTCAATATCGGTTTTGGTATTCTGGATATTATCGACTAGTCCCTTTTCATTTTCCCATTGGGCGTTGAGCTCATTGCGTTCTTCTTTCAGGTTTGCCAGATCGCTGCGTAGAGATTTGAGTTTGACTTCGTCTTTCTCGCGTTTAATAGCTTCTACCTCAATCTCGATCTGCATGATCTTGCGGTCGAGTACATCCAATTCTTCCGGCTTGGAATTGATTTCCATACGCAGTTTTGCTGCAGCCTCATCCATCAAGTCAATTGCTTTATCCGGGAGAAATCGATTGGTAATGTACCGTTGCGATAATTCTACCGCACCAATGATCGCATCATCCTTAATCCTAACTTTATGGTGGTGCTCATATTTATCCTTAATCCCGCGTAGGATGGAAATTGCACTTTCTGTATCAGGTTCATTGACTAGGACTTTTTGGAAGCGTCGTTCGAGTGCCTTATCCTTTTCAAAGTATTTTTGATACTCATCTAGGGTCGTGGCACCTATAGCACGCAATTCACCACGGGCTAACGCCGGTTTCAAAATATTAGCAGCATCCATCGCACCCTCGCCGCCACCAGCACCTACTAGTGTATGTATCTCGTCAATGAATAGGACAATATCGCCGTTGCTCTCGGTTACTTCTTTCACCACCGCCTTTAGGCGTTCTTCAAATTCGCCCTTATATTTAGCGCCAGCGATGAGCGCTCCCATATCGAGGGAGAAGATCTGTTTATTTTTTAAGTTTTCTGGAATATCACCCGCAACTATGCGGTGGGCGAGACCTTCTGCAATCGCTGTTTTACCGACACCTGGTTCTCCCACTAGCATAGGGTTATTTTTAGTCCTACGGGATAGGATTTGAAGAATACGTCGGATTTCTTCATCCCTTCCAATAACAGGATCCAGTTTACCTTTATCGGCTAGATCATTGAGGTTTTTGGCATATTTATTTAAGCTATTGTAGTTATCCTCTGCATTTTGGGAATTGACGGTTGTGCCTTGCCTTAATTCCGCTATTGCAGATTCAAGATGTTTTTTTGTAACGCCTTGATCCTTTAGGATCTGTGCTGTTTTCGAAGAGCCATCGAATAAGCTGAGCAGTAAATGCTCTAACGAAACGTATTCATCACCCATTTTGGTAGCAATGGTACTTGCATTGTTTATTGCCCGACTCGCTTCTCTAGAAAATTGTAGTTCACCACCTTCAACTTTTGGTAGGGATTTTAATTGGCTATCAACGAGTTGTGATATCAATGCCAAATTCACATTTAGCTTTTTGAAAATGAAGGTCAATACATTTTCGTCAATCATCATCATTGCTTTAAGCAGGTGAGCAATTTCAATGATTTGATGATTGGATTCTTGTGCAAGTTGTTGCGCCTGTTGCAGCGCTTCCTGCGATTTTATGGTTAGTTTGTTTAAGTTCATCATTGGAGTTTTATCGAGAGGGGCAAAGCATATACCAAACCGAAAATTGTCAAGTAGTCAGTGAAAAAGTCGAATAATAGTGACACAATGACATATTATTAAAGTCTTAATACTTATCTAGGTCAATTACTAGTATATTTGCAGGGTTAAAAATGAAACTACTATGGGATTAATGGATAAATTATTTGGATCCACGAGAGACATTGCCAAGGAAGAAATGCAAGGCATCTCTTGGGAAAACCTAGAATCTATCGATCAATTCCACAATTTGATTAAAAATTCTAAAACTAAAGATAAGGTCATTTTCAAGCACAGCACAAGATGCGGAATATCCCGCATGGCGCTCAACAATTTTGAACGTAACTATGAAAATTTAAATCAGAACGTGACCTACTACTTACTTGATTTATTAAATAACCGTGATGTGAGTGATGCCATTGCTCAAGAGTTGAAGGTAGCCCATCAATCACCACAAGTTATTGTTTTGCAAAACGCTTTGGTCACTCATACCGAGAGTCACCATGGTATCGACATTAAAAAAATCCAACAATTACTCAAATAATCAACTATGAAATTAAATCGAATTACCCTGATAGCAGTGGCTTTCATGCTGTTTTCCTGTAAAACAAATGTTTTTACTGGGAAGAAAACTTTAAACTTCGTTTCTAACGAATCTATTTTTCCAACAGCTTTTGCACAGTACAATCAAGTGCTGGAAGAGGCGACTGTAGAGACTAATACAGCAGACGCGCAGATGATCAAGCGTGTAGGCCAAAACATCAAGATAGCAGCAGAAAAATGGTTGA
>JBBSPH010000309.1:0-3157 GCA_038258985.1 Flavobacteriales bacterium | reverse complement strand
TGCTATAAAAGTTTTGAAAGAATGGTTATATTATCGGGTAGCCTGCCCACATTTTGAAGTTTTAAAGCCGCGAGTTGCAAAGCAACTTTCAGACATTTTTCTATCGGTTTTTTTTGAATAAGGGCAAATAAAAATCCAGACCAGAAAGCATCTCCAGCACCTGTGGCATCGATCACTTTTTCAACTTTTATAGCTGGCAACTGAATCAGTGGTTCACCTTTTTGCGAGAGTTTGACACCTTTGCTGCCTAAGGTAAGACATACGGTGTCCACACCCTCGGAATGAAAAAAATCAAATATCTCGTCATGAGGCAAATGGTGTTCAAAAAGACGCTCCATATCGTCCTCACTGATTTTAACTAACGGATTAAACTTACAATAAGCCTTAATGACATCAAACGCTTCACTTTGGTTGCTCCATAATTGTTGGGCATAATTGACATCGATGCTCAACTGACAACCTAACCGATAAGCTTCTTCAGCTTTTTTTAAGATTGTCGCTTGTGCAGGATTTCTACTCAAAGCAAAACAGGTTGTGTGGAATATTTTTGTTTTGGAAAGGATATCCGTTGGAATTTGCGATTCCTCAATGCAACAATCGGCATCGCGATAGGGAATAAAGTCAGGTGTGCCTTCAGATTTTGAAACAAAAATAACGCTCGTGGCTTTATTTTCCCTCTTGACGACATGCTCAGTATTAATGCTGGTTTCTGAAAACTTCTTAAACATATAATCTCCAAAGCCATCATTCCCAACGGTTGCCACCATCAGCGCTTTCATCCCCAATCGTTCTGAATTCATGGCAACATTGGCAGGAGAACCTCCCAAGTAGCGGTGGTAATCCCTTGTCTCATTGATACGAACCCCCGATTGATGCCCTATAAAATCAATGAGCACTTCCCCGACGCATAGAATATCTATGGTTCGGGAATCCCATTTCTTTTCAATTTGCTCTAAATCTTTCATGTATTTAGATTTTCCTGTTGATCATTTAATATGTTATTGATTAAAGTATTTCCATAATCAGACACTAAAACATACATTCTGGGTCTTGCAGTTGATTCAAGTCTTCAATATAGCGAGCTTCCAATAGTGACAATCCATATTGGTAGGAAGCATTCATCCAGCCAAAACCTTCTTTGGTAATGTATTCGAAATCTGTGCCCACATTGCCGTATTCAGCAAATACTTTGTGCGTTGCCGCTACAACATCATATTTTTCTGGGATGGTGCCATTATAATCGATCGCATTTTTGGTAATCATGTAAAGCCATCTGTAGACCAATTCTTGAGTTTCATTTTTGTAACCATAATTCAAGAGGCCCTTCCAAATCATTATTTGGTGTGGCGCCCAGCCATTGGGGTAGTCCCATTGTCTCGCAGGTCTATCTTCAGAAATTTCGCCTCTACTTTCTTCGGTAGACGCTGCAATTCCTCCACGCTCTTTGAGTAATGGCAATGCCGTCTCGACCAAACATTTTGCTTGTGCTTTAGAGGCTATTTTTGACCATAGCGGCATTAAAGTAGTGGCGGCTATATAATCGGAGGGCATGTGTGTTTTGAAATTATAATCTACATACAGTCCTTTTTTATCGCTCCACAAAAATTGGTCTACTAACTGTTTTCTTGTGGTTGCCTTATCTGAAAAGTAAACGCTGGTATAGGGTTTTTCATCGGTATAAAATTCATCGTTGAATTCGGTATGAATCAATTCGGCAAAATCAGTCTCATATTTATAAAGCAGTACATTTAAATCTACCAGATTTAAATCGGCACAATTGCCTTCAATGCGGTAAGACGTGTCGTGACCTGATTCTCGAACGCTTCGATCGTGAACAAAGTAAGCGTCGAGTTCGGTATTTATAATCGTCCCTGAAGCATATTGATTTAAATAGTTGTCAATTGACAGTCCTGCCTTTTCCGCAAAAGGTTTAAGCACGGCATCAAAATGACCTTTTTCAGTCTCGGGTGGCACCCCAATGCCTTCTGCTAAATATCTATTCAAACCAGTATCCACCAAGCGTTTTTCAGGAATCATCCAAACCGTCTCATATTCTTTAATAGCTGTCTTGAGATGACTTTTTAGCCATTCTTTATCTTTGATAATGTCATATACTTCCCTAATCAAACTTGAATAGAAGGGCGGTTGCGTTCGGGTCAGATAATAGGAACGGTTAGCATTGAGGATTTTGCCATAATGCTCGATTTCATATTGAAAATTATCAGCCATCGCTTGGGCTAATTCCACCTTACCATCGACGATGAGTCCAACAGATTCAAAATAACTGTCCCAGCCATACATTTCATTAAAGCGTCCTCCAGGAACCACGAACGGCACACCTTTGCACACGTTATTTTCTTCCACGAGTTTTAGTGAAAGAATACCAGGCTGCTCATTAATGGACTTGACATACTCAGGTGTGATGGCTTCAGGGAGATAAATGACCTCAATTGGGAATCTATTTTCAAGTTTTCTGTAATAGTTATAGGCTAAACTATCATTAAACGGCACATAGACCCTAAGATTTTGTGCTACCAGTGATTCGTTTTTAGAATCTAGAATGAGATTTTTTATGCCATGCTCGTCGATAGTTCTGGTAAGACCGGTCCATAAATAATCCTTTATGATTCTTGAAATTCTTGTAGCGGGCGGTTCTTCAATTTGGGAAAGAGGTATTTCAGCATTGGTAAGGCCCTTATTTTGGGCATAGACGAGCTCTTGCATCAAATTGGATAAGTGATAGGTGCCCTTAACCGAATGCTCAACACCCCCATTGGACGTTAACTTAAAAACTTTTGGACCAGTATCTTCTACGGTAATCCGTTTGTCATTATCAGTATCTTCTTGAGATAACAATGCTCTTAAAGTAACGGCTATGCCTAATGAGAATATCATGATTTCAATTGTTTTTGTTTCGACATTCTATCTATTATAAATACCGATGCAATCAATAATCCCATGGGAATCAATAGAAAATAAAACGCATTGGCCCCACCGATGCTTTCGAATAATTCGCCAACAATACGAGAGCCAATTGTACCACCGAGTGCTGAGAAAATAATAATCAATCCTGACATGGGCGAGTGCAAATTTTTTGGTAGCGAACTCAAAACTGTTGAGTTTAAAAGCGGATAAATAGGCGCAATGAACAATCCTA
>JBBSPH010000308.1:0-3187 GCA_038258985.1 Flavobacteriales bacterium | reverse complement strand
GATGGCAATCCGCTAGCTATCTGGCGATTGGTAAATAGTGAGTGGACAAAGGAATAGACGACTCAGGGTTTATGCAAATAAAAAATGCCAAGGAGTGATCCTTGGCATTTGTGTTAATTTCTAAATCGAATAATTGATTAATAATTATCGGAATTGAAATTCCTACGGTTGAATCCGCCGCTTCCGCCGCCACGGTTTCCGCCGCCGCTGCGTGAGTCATCCTCACGAGGACGCGCTTCGTTTACAACCAGATTCTTGCCCATGAAATCGGCACCGTTAAGATAGTTGATGGCTTGCTTTCCAGCAGCGTCATCTTCCATTTCAACAAAACCAAAACCACGGCTACGTTGGGTGACTTTGTCCATGATGATTTTGCAAGAACTAACTTCACCGAATTCTTCAAATAACTCCTTCAACTGTTCCGAAGTTGCTTTAAAGGGGACGTTGGCAACATAAATGTTCATTGTGTGATAGAATAAAATAATTAATAAAGTTTACAAAATTGACGAACCTGCAAACTCTTGAGAACGAAATGAACATCCACTTGGATAGAAGGTTAATCAATTACGGCTTAAAGGTAAACGAAAAAAACGGATTCTACTAAAGCTTATAAAATGCCGTTTTTTCCGCTGTTCATCAAATTTTTGGTCGTTTTTAGATTTTGAAATCAGGTGTCAACATCCGTATTTCCACGGCCAATGCCATCTGCGTCCGTCAACCCACAGTTCGCTACGGAAGGTTAAAAGCAACCCGTTAACCACTCATAATAAAATGCCTTTTGGTCTACTTATTAATGGGTAGAATTATCGCAGAATTTTTAATAAAGTGGGTTTTATAAGTATATTTACTATCAACGCGTTTGTGGGAGGATCTGAAGTTGTGGTTAAAGTTAAATAACAGTATGAACTTCGCTACTGGAAAGTCCTATTTGCGTACTACCCTGTTTTCTAATCTGATCTATGTTGGTACGGTTACCCGTGCACGATTGAGTCAAGTATCGACTCGACCGGTAGGCAATGCCGTAGGTTTTTTTTTATGTTTTACTCAGTACCCTCTCTGTTATGATAAATAAACAAAAGCCGTTGCGCATCCTTTTACTGGAAGACGTGGAGGATGACGCAGAGTTGATTGAGCAGTTGCTAAGGAAAGAAGGTTGGGAATTCATGAGCTATCGTGTGGATACCAAATTGGATTTTATTGAAGCATTGCGCATGCGTCTTTACGACGTGATTCTTTCGGACCATTCGCTGCCCCAGTTTAATTCTTCGGAAGCGCTTAAGATTTGCAGACGTGCCAGCATTCAAGTGCCTTTCATTTTAGTGACCGGTACTGTATCGGAAGAGTTTGCTGTTAAATCGTTGAAGCAAGGTGCTGACGACTATGTTTTAAAAACCAACTTGAAGCGTTTGCCAACCTCGATCACCAATGCCACTAAGCAACGGCGCATAGAAGCAGAGCGGAGGCTGGCCGAAAATACATTACGGACGCAGAATGAAGAACTGATTAAAATAAATCAGGAGTTGGACAGTTTTGTTTATAGCGTCTCTCACAATCTGCGTGCGCCGCTTATGTCGCTATTAGGCTTAGTACAAATCTCCAGTTTCGATAGTCATCAGCGTGATGAAGTGTACGACCAATATTTCAACATGATGCGCAGCAGCATAACCAAGTTGGATGAGACCATCAAAGAGATATTAGAGTATTCGCGCAATGCCCGTAACGAAGTAACTATTGCTGAAATTGATTTCGCGGCAATGCTTACCGATTGTATTGAAAAGTTGAAATACCTTGAAGGTTTTGATCAGATAGACATCAAGGTTGATATACAAGGCAATCATCATCATTTTTATTCCGACCCACATAGGCTCTCCGTTATTTTAGGAAACCTGTTATCCAATGCCATAAAGTACGGGGACCCCAAAAAGCCAAAGAGCTGGATCAACATTACAGTGTGTGTGACCAATCATGCTGTTGACTTTATTTTTCGCGACAATGGGATTGGTATCGAAGAAGCATTGCTTGCGAAAATTTTTAAAATGTTCTATCGCGGTACAGAGCGCAGCAGTGGCGCAGGATTAGGATTGTACATCGTAAAAGAAACCTTGCAGAAACTGGATGGTTCGATTGAGGTAAAGTCGGAAGTAGATGAAGGCAGTACTTTTAAGTTAAGCATTCCAAATTTAATAATGGACAACTAGTCGAGTTATTGTTGAACCACCATTCACGCTTCGAACAATTGGTATTTCGTTTAATGTGCATAAGCATTTTTATCTTCCGTGATTGTTATTAGAAATCAACATTGAAACATTGCTTCTAAAATCCGTTTTTAATAATTCTCATCTTCTTTTAATTTTTAAATAACATCCTTCTAATTGCTATCTAATTGGCATATTCTTTCCGGCACCGATTGAAAACACGGTAAACGACCGAAACCATTTTCGGAAAAATATTTCAGCAATCGTTGTAATTAATATTTTGTTAACATTCCATACATATCACTGTCATTTTATGCAATTCGCCATACATTGGATTGCAAAACAGTACAAGAGCAATACTTTCTATTGCGCCTAAGGGGTTAGGGTACCGTTAAATTTCAAAGGAACACTTTGTTTAACTTAACCATACACCCTATGAAAAAACGCTTTACTATTCCATTATTTGAGAGGCCGGCCCTGCTGATTTTTATCTGCTGCCTGGCTCTTGCAAGTGTGTCGCTGCCTACAGTTGCGCAAACCCGAGTAATCACTGGCACAATCAAGTCGCAGGAGGATAACCAATCGGTGGCAGGCGCCAATGTGCTTGCCAAAGGAACCGCCACTGGCACCATCACCGATGTTGAAGGCCACTATTCATTATCCGTGCCACCAGAAACGGAGATATTAGTCTTCTCATTTATCGGGTTACTTACACAAGAGGTTGAGATTGGGGAAAGGTCTATTATAGATATCTCTCTCCCAGTGGACTCCAAACAACTGGCGGAAGTGGTTGTCACCGCGCTTGGGTTTGAGCGTGATAAGAAGTCATTGGGGTTTGCCACGCAAGCAGTGAGTGGTGACGTGCTCCAAAAAGCTCCATCGGCAAGTATAGTCAATAGCCTTTCGGGTCGGGTGGTAGGTATGCAGGTCATTTCTTCATCCGTGCCGGGCGGAAGTCCTGAATTTGTCTTACGCGGATTCTCTTCAGTAGG
>JBBSPH010000307.1:0-3190 GCA_038258985.1 Flavobacteriales bacterium | reverse complement strand
TTACACGTTAATTCGTGTAAACCTATTTCAGGACGAGACAAAAACATCATTGCAAAAATTGTCGCTACAAAGAGATGCCTCATTGTCCAATTAAAATTATGCTGTGAGCTGCTTAATTTTTTCACTGTTCAAATAACTTAACGAGTAAAATAGGAAAGGTCAACATTACAAATAATGAAATCATCCAGTATCGCGAAGATTTTACAGCCGATTCTCTCATTTTATTAAGTTTCTCGTCCGTTACGATTTCTAATTTAACTGGAAAAACAATCTGCATCATAGTCCCTAACTTGTCAATGCTTGATCCACTTACCTTTTGTCCTTTAAGTGCCTTCAGAAATTTAGCTCTGTCTAAGTACATCATCAATTGTAAAGCCATTGTCACAAAGGCTAGAACAAAAAAAGAAACTGTCGCAATTGTAGAAGTCATAACTGTCCAAAATTAAATTGCCCACAACAATCGAATATACGTATTACTGATATCTCATTAGCGAATATCAACTATGGTTGATATATCTCTTTTAACAACACTATCTTCCTGCACACCTGCAAACTCTCTTCAATCATTGCCATCCGAATTACTGTATTTTTTCCTTTAACTCAAAGAGGCCGTTACAAAACTGTTGCTTTTCTTCGGAATGGCTTGGGCTGGCTATAGAGGTTTATTAGACGGAGTTCAGGCCGGCGTTAGATGTTCATGAATACTTATTTTATTTCTTTTGCACCCACCGGAATGGTTCGTACCTTAACCCACTTTTAAGTACTACCGTATAGCAACAAAAATTGAGATGCAACGAACATGATGGATGTAGAAAATAATATTGACAATCATAAAATCCTCTCGCTAGACATAGGTGGCTCAAGCATAAAAGCAACGGTGTTGGATAAGGAAGGAAATCTCTTGCAAGAATACAAAAAGGTTCCTACTCCCGGTGATGCTACGCCCGCGGCAGTATTGAATGCCATACAAAAACTTGTGACTGGCTTTCAACACTATGACAAAATATCGGTCGGCTTTCCGGGCTATATAAAAAAAGGAATCGTGCACACGGCCCCCAACCTGGGTACTCCTATATGGAGCGGGGTCAACCTCAACAAACTCATCAGTGATGGACTGAGCAGGCCTGTGCGCGTAGCCAATGATGCCGACATGCAAGGCCTTGGGGTAGTTAGCGGTACGGGGCTGGAAATGGTGATCACACTCGGAACAGGTTTTGGCACATCCTTATTGCTGGATGGCAACTTGCTGCCACACATGGAGCTTGCGCATCACGCCATCACAAAGAAAAAAACCTACGATGAATATGTAGGCGATGCTGCCTTGAATAAAAAAGGCAAGCAAAAGTGGAACAAGCGTATGCAACGGATCATTGAAATCTTAAAAGTAGTTTTTAATTACGACCGCCTTTATATCGGGGGTGGAAATGCAGACGAACTTACCTTCAAGCTTGACGAGAACATCATTATCGTCACCAATAAAGACGGCATCAAAGGCGGCTCACGATTGTGGGAATTGGATGAAAACTTATTTATGAAATCCCACCAGCCGCATTGATATTTTACCTAAAAAAATAAAATTCACTCCTTCATTATGGTATCATCGATAAAATCACAGCCCACCCTCTTTATTATCTTTGGCGGAACGGGCGATTTGAACTGGCGCAAAATAACACCCGCCCTTTACAATTTATTTCTAGACAACTGGCTGCCTGATAATTTTGCTATCATAGGTACAGCACGTGGTAAATTAACGGATGACGAATTCCGAGCTAAATTACTGGAAGGCATCAATAAATTTTCCCGAAAGGGCAAGGCCGATAAAGAAAAGTGGGCAGAATTTTCCGCTCATGTTTTTTATCAGATTTCAGATCTAAAAGATGATAAAACATATGCTGAATTTGGTACACAGATAAATAAGTACAAGCAAGAATGGAAGCAAGACCCACTTGTCATTTATTATCTTGCCGTGTCGCCCAAATTTTTTCCCATCATAGCAGAAAATATTTCTAAAAGTAATTTGGCCGGTGACACCGATACCACGCGTATTGTTGTTGAAAAACCATTCGGTCACGACTTAGAATCTGCGCGGTCGCTGAACAAACTTCTCTGTAGTATTTTTCAAGAGAAACAAATCTATCGCATAGACCATTATTTGGGTAAAGAGACGGTGCAGAACATTATGGCTTTTCGTTTTGCTAATTCCATCCTCGAACCCATCTGGAGTAGAAATTACATTGAACATGTGCAGATTTCAGTGACAGAACAATTGGGGGTTAATGATCGCGGTGACTATTACGAAGGAGCTGGTGCATTGCGGGATATGGTGCAGAACCACGTCTTTCAATTGCTTTGTCATATCGCCATGGAGACACCTATAAATTTCGATGCCGATGAAGTGCGCAACAGAAAAGTAGATGTATTGCGCGCCATGCGAAAGTTTGCCCCGGAAGATATTAAGAAACTTGCTGTAAGAGGACAATACAGTAAAGGGTGGATGCAAGGAACAGAAGTGCCCGGCTACCGAGAGGAATCTGATGTTGATCCGCAGTCAAACACAGAAACATTTGTAGCGTTAAAATGCTTTGTCGATAACTGGCGCTGGCAAGGCGTACCGTTTTATATACGCACAGGTAAAAGACTTTTTCAATCTTCCTCCATTATTACCATTCAATTTCGTGATGTGCCCCATGTTGTTTTTCCAAGCGAGGCAACAGACAACTGGCAACAGAACCGCCTCATCATTAGCATTCAACCGGAGATGAGTATTCGCTTGCAGATGCAAACCAAGCGGCCAGGTTTGGATATGGTATTGAATACCGTTGATATGGTGTTCAACTACGATGGAACCTATACAGAAGAAACGCCTGAAGCGTATGAGACCTTGTTGTTGGAAACGATGATGGGAGATCAAACACTCTTCATGCGCGCCGATCAGGTAGAGGCTGCGTGGGAGGTATTGATGCCTGTACTCAATTCGTGGGAATCGAAAAAAAGTGTAAGCTTCCCCAACTATTCAGCTGATTCGTGGGGACCTGAAACAGCAGAAGCGTTGATTGCACAAGATGGATTTCATTGGTTCAACTTGCCCATAAAGGATAAAAAGAAATAACGATGGCAATCCATATTTTTAAAACAGTAGATGCACTGATAATAAAACTGGCAGAAGACATTGTGGCCAGTGCTCAGCAGG
>JBBSPH010000306.1:0-3227 GCA_038258985.1 Flavobacteriales bacterium | reverse complement strand
GTCGGGATTTACATCATCCCGCCCATGCCTCCTGGCATGCCGCCGCCCATTGCGCCGCCGCCGTTATCTTCTTTAATCTCAATCAATGCACATTCTGTAGTCAAGATCATTCCTGCAACTGACGCCGCATTTTCCAAAGCTACACGTGTAACTTTTTTAGGATCAATGATTCCTTCTTTCAACATGTCGACATACTTATCGTTTTTAGCATCATAACCGTAGTTACCCTTATTCTCTAGGATTTTAGCAACTACAACGCTTCCTTCACCACCAGCATTTTCTACGATAATGCGTAAAGGGCTTTCCACCGCTCTCATAATAATAGAGATACCAGTTTCTTGATCTGCATTTTCAGCTTTCATTTTTTCTAAAACCGATTTTGCACGTACAAGTGCTACACCACCACCGGCAACAATGCCTTCTTCAACAGCTGCTCTGGTTGCGTGTAATGCATCGTCCACACGGTCTTTTTTCTCTTTCATTTCAATTTCACTGGCTGCTCCTACATAAAGTACGGCCACACCGCCAGCAAGTTTCGCTAGACGCTCCTGTAATTTTTCCTTGTCATAATCTGAGGTTGTGTTCTCGATTTGTGACTTGATCTGTCCTACACGGTCCTTAATGTCTTTTGCCTGTCCAGCACCATTTACAAGGGTCGTATTATCCTTGTTGATATCCACCTTTTCTGCAGTTCCCAACATGTCGATGGTTGCATTTTCAAGTGTGAAACCTCTCTCTTCAGAAATTACGGTACCACCAGTCAGGATCGCAATATCTTCCAACATTGCTTTTCTACGATCACCAAACCCTGGAGCCTTTACCGCTGCAATCTTCAATGCACCACGTAGTTTATTGACAACAAGTGTAGCAAGTGCTTCACCATCTACATCCTCTGCAATGATCAACAATGGTTTACCTGTCTGCGCTACTGGCTCAAGAATAGGCATCAAGTCTTTCATCGTGGAGATTTTCTTGTCATACAACAATATGTATGGACTCTCCAATTCGGTTGTCATTTTTTCACTGTTCGTGACGAAATAAGGAGAAAGGTAACCGCGGTCAAACTGCATTCCCTCAACAACGTCCACATAGGTTTCAGTTCCTTTAGCTTCCTCAACGGTGATAACACCTTCTTTTCCAACTTTTCCAAATGCTTTCGCAATCAGATCGCCGATCATCTCGTCATTGTTGGCTGAAATGCTAGCAACCTGCTTGATCATCTCACTAGAGTCGCCTACTTTTTTGGCCTGCTTTTCAAGATCTTTTACGATAGCTTCTACGGCCTGGTCGATACCACGTTTCAAATCCATCGGGTTTGCGCCGGCAGCTACGTTTTTAAGGCCTTCTTTTACGATCGCCTGTGCTAGTACTGTTGCTGTTGTTGTACCATCACCAGCTAGATCATTGGTTTTGCTGGCTACTTCTTTCACCATCTGAGCTCCCATGTTTTCCAGTTCGTCAGAAAGTTCGATTTCCTTTGCAACGCTCACACCATCTTTAGTCACGATAGGTGCGCCGAAGGATTTACCGATAATTACGTTACGACCTTTAGGTCCCAACGTTACTTTCACTGCATTTGCTAGTGCGTCAACGCCACGTTTAATGCCGTCTCTTGCTTCAATATCGAATTTTATAGTCTTTGCCATTGTGTATGTTTTAGTTGTAAAATTGTTTTGGTTAATTCCGCTTTCGCGAAAGCGAATACGCTATAAAATCCTGCATAACTAAAATCATGAGGATTCAGCGGGATTTATACGATGGCGAGAATGTCGTCCTCGCGCATCATGAGGTAATCATTTCCTTCTACTTTCAATTCAGTACCGCTATACTTGCCGTAAAGCACCGTATCACCCACTTTTACCGTCATTTGGTGTTTTTTGGATCCTTTACCAACAGCAACTACTTTGCCTTGTTGCGGTTTTTCCTTTGCAGTATCGGGAATATAAAGTCCTGACGCCGTTTTTTGTTCTGCTGCTGTAGGTTCAATAAGAACGCGGTCAGCCAATGGTTGAATATTTAATGCCATTTGTAAAAAATGTTTTGTTGATGAATATGTGAAGGTAGTGGCTATAAATATGCCAAGGTCTGATAGCTGACAAAACATCATAAAATAAAATATCCAGCGGGTTGCGCTGGATATTTTGTCAGTTATATGAGATAAACTATTCGTTTTCGTCTGTAGTTGCAGGAGTTTCTGCCGCTGGTGCTTCTGATGAAGGAACTATTGGGTTTTCAACTTCTTCAATAGGATCTGCTACCTGTATAGCGCCGCTTCTGTTTTCTCTAATTAGAAAAGAGCTCGCTGCAAGAATAACGATAAGTAGTGCAGTTGAAAGAACCCACGTTGATTTATCTAAAAAGTCTCCCGTTTTCTTCACGCCTCCCAATTGCTGTGTACCGCCGCCGCCAAAGCTGGAAGAAAGCCCACCGCCCTTAGGGTTTTGAACCATGATCACGACAACCAATAGAAAGGCGATGATAAGAATGAGTCCAAGTAATAAATAAAATGTAGTCATTTAGGTAGTGCTTTGTAAATTCTCAATTTCCCGAATTCGGTCTGCAAAGAAACCACTTTTTTCTGGATGCTGCAATTTTAATATTTCATAGGATTTGATGGCTTTATCGTAATTCTTCTGGGCTAGGTACACCTTCGCAAGTGTTTCTGTCATTAAGTTCTTACCACTATCCATAGGCTCTATGGATGGCAACTCGATTGGGCCGGATTTTCGTGGCGTAATCTTGGGCTTTGCAGCTAGAAAGTCGTCTATGCGACGCATTTTTTCCAGACGCTCTGTATCTGGTGCAGAAGCGCCTACTTCAACTGGAGATTGCTCTTGGTCTACAGTTTCTCGTTCTATAGGCTGTGCACGTGTTAATTTTAACCATTCATTGAAGCTATGCTTTTCATTTCTGGTAAATTGAAGAACAGGATTTGGTTCTAATTGTTTTCTCTCAAAAGGATCTACATCGGTAACTTTTTGAAAATCGGTATCTGCATTGAGATCTGTAGTGCGCAACTTCACCTCTTCAATAGCTACTTCAATATTTTCAAGATGATCTTGCTGCTGCTTGATCTGCTCACTGATTCTATTTTGTACAAAAACTGCCGATGTGATAAAATCAAATAATACAGACCTGTCCGTGGTATGGGCTGCTGTTACCTGCAATTCTTTATTATACCGAGGACTTTGGGCATTGTGTAATCCTTTTAAATAGACACTGCGCGC
>JBBSPH010000305.1:0-3244 GCA_038258985.1 Flavobacteriales bacterium | reverse complement strand
GAGAATGCAAAAATTTGCACCACATTTTGAAAGCTCATAGCCTGCGCTTAGACCTGAAAGTCCAGCGCCCAAAACCACCACATCAAACACTTTGGTATCATTCATAGGGCAAAGGTACGATGCACAATTTCTGGATTGCAATTTCAAGAGCATTGGATATTCTTGCATTGAGAATATAGAAAGATGTGGTGTAGCTGGAGAAATTTTGCTTTCGCGAAAGCGGAATCCCACCCAAAACCATTGCTATGCTGCGGCTTATGCGGTACCTTTGCCACCTTAAAAAATGACAATTATGCAAGACGGAATCTATGCCAAATTTGATACCTCCAAAGGAGAAATTCTAGTACAACTGCACTACAAGCGCACACCGGGAACGGTGGGTAATTTTGTGGCATTGGCAGAGGGAAACCTAGAAAACGATGCTAAGAAACCTGGAACACCCTATTATGATGGTCTGAAATTTCACCGTGTCATTCCTGATTTTATGGTACAAGGTGGTGATCCACAAGGTACAGGGTCTGGTGGACCTGGATATAAATTTGACGACGAGTTTCATCCAGAACTGCGTCATGATGGTCCAGGAGTATTGTCCATGGCAAATGCCGGGCCAGGTACAAACGGCTCGCAATTCTTTATCACCCACATTGAAACGGCGTGGTTGGACGATAAACACACGGTTTTTGGTAAGGTGATAGAAGGTCAGGATATAGTGGATGCCATTGCGCAAGGCGATTTGATCAATAAATTAACCATTGTTCGCCAGGGATCTGAGGCAGAACAATTTAACGCGGTGGAATCTTTCCGCCAGTTTGAGGGAGCTGGAAAAAAGCGGGAAGAGCAGGCGAGAAAGCAAGCAAATAACGAGCTGGATGAGATCGCTGCTGGTTTTGATAAAACGGATAGCGGTTTACGCTACAAGATCATCAACAAGGGATCTGGTAAGAATGCCGAAAAAGGAAAAACAGTCAGTGTTCATTACAAAGGAATGCTGCCCAACGGGAAAGTATTCGATTCCAGTTTTGAACGTAAAAAACCTATCGATTTTACCCTAGGCGCAGGCCAGGTCATTGAGGGATGGGATGAAGGTATACAGTTGTTGCAAGTAGGCGATAAGGCGAGATTTGTAATTCCTCCACACATAGGTTATGGGAGTGCTGGCGCTGGCGGTGTGATACCACCTAATGCTACTCTTGTATTTGATGTAGAGTTGGTAGATGTAAAGTAATTCCGGTCAATAATACAATTTAGAAAATCCTCCACCGCGCAGCGGTGGAGGATTTTGTTTTGTTATTGTATTTCAATCTGTTGAGTATGATGTTTAAGCAACAAAAACGTACCTTAGAACTAAATTATTGTCATGGACCTGCAAAGCCGTAAGTTGAAACTGATTTCCTACATTGCTCATTTGGAAAATGAATCTATATTGAATGAGATGGAGAGCGTTTACAAGATTGAAACGGGCGACGAATCCCAATATAGTCTGAAGCCATTTACCCAAGTGGAATTAGAAGCTAGAATAAAGCTATCTATAGAAGATTTCAAAAATGGAGATTTTTATACCCAGGAGGAAATGGAAAAAATGTCTGCAAGTTGATGATGTTTTGGAAATAAATATAATTTGGTCTAAAACAGCCAAAAAAAGCGTTGATAAAATCTTTCTGTTTCATAAAACTAGGGTAAGTCTTACTGTAGCAATGAAAATTAAAAAGGAAATTATCTCAGCGTCACGTCAGCTATTTAGTAATCCTGAATCTGGTCAGATTGAATTGAATTTACAATCAATGAAATTAAATCACAGGTATTTAATTGCTGGACATTACAAGTTGTTGTACAGGTTTGACGATAAGATGATTTACATCGATGAAGTATTTGATACACGTCGAGATCCAAAATCCATGCTGAATCAAGACCGAGAATAAAATCATCTATACGCTTAATCAACTTTCGGTGGAGGATTTTTCATTTTAGCAGATCTCGGTTTCCTAGATTTAGCTTAGTATCTTTCCACTAATTATCATTTCATGAAATTCCTAGTCAATTTTTGCCGGTGGTTTGTCGGTATACTTTTTATTTTTAGCGGGTTGGTCAAGCTCAATGATCCACTCGGTTTTTCCTATAAACTGGATGAATACTTCAGCGCAGCGGTATTGGGATTGGAGTTTTTACAGCCATTTGCTTTACCACTAGCGATATTCTTGGTTATTCTGGAAGTGGTATTAGGTGTCATGTTGTTGCTGGGTTTTCATCGCAAGTTCACCGTATGGTCATTGCTCTTGATGATCCTGTTCTTTACATTTTTGACGTTCTACTCGGCATATTTCAATAAAGTGACCGATTGTGGTTGTTTTGGTGATGCGATTCCGCTCACTCCCTGGCAGAGCTTTATTAAGGATGTGGTCTTGTTATTCATGATCGTTATTTTATTTATGAATGTGCAATTGATCCAGCCTTATTTTAAAAAATTCACGTCCATGTTGATCACGATGGTATTGACGATAGGTTGTTTTGGATTGGCTTATTACGTATTACTTCATCTACCAGTATTGGATTTCAGAGCCTATAAAGTAGGTACAGACATCAATGAGGCGATGCAGGAAGATCCCAGTCGTCCAGATATCTACGGTTACGATTGGTATTATGAAAACAACGGTACCGAAGAAATCATTACGACCGAAGGACTCCCGCCAGTAGGAAAACCAAATTACACTAAAGTAGAAACCCGATTGCTAGAAAAGGGTTTTGAACCACCCATCCATGATTTTGCGATAGTATCAGATCAGGGTGATATAACGCAGGAAATCCTTGCGGAACCTAAGGTTGCGGTGATTATCATTTATAATCTTAGGAATGCAGAAAATAGCGGGATGCTCAAACTGCAACCATTTATCAAACGTGCCAAAGCTGCTGGCTACCGCATCATAGCTCTGAGTTCGTCGGCTCCTGAATCTACTGCAAAGGCAAATACAGACTATAAGCTAAACCTCGATTTTTATACTACAGACGGCACCGCTTTAAAAACCATCGTACGTTCAAATCCAGGAATTATGCTTTTGGAAAATGGTGTGATTACCGCAAAATCACACTGGAACGACTTTGAGGAAATTGATCTATGATCAGTTATTTGTTTAAAAAACTAGGCTACGCTCTATTGACGCTTTATGGCGTGGTAACCCTTGTTTTTATGCTATTTTACCTCCTTCCCGGCGATCCTGCACAGATGATGATGGGACAAAATGAGAG
This sequence comes from Flavobacteriales bacterium, assembly GCA_038258985.1. GTDB lineage: Bacteria > Bacteroidota > Bacteroidia > Flavobacteriales > Flavobacteriaceae > Nonlabens. The sequence continues at coordinate 4 of JBBSPH010000305.1, read as the reverse complement.
TCAG
>JBBSPH010000304.1:0-3248 GCA_038258985.1 Flavobacteriales bacterium | reverse complement strand
ATTGATGTTATATATGCAAGAAGTCCGTTTTCTTTTACTATTTCAAAGCCTAGTTCAAAAAACATTAACGAAACATCTACACGTTTATGGGCAACGGTATAGTTTTGTTTGTAATAATCTATTTCAGAATACTTTAAATTCTGAACTCTCACATAAGGCGGATTCCCGATCACGACATCAAATCCGCCTTGCGAAAACACTTTAGGGAAAGCGGTTTCCCATTTAAAGGCTTTATCACCTGCAACGGCTTTACTATCTATGAGACTGTTGCCACATTTAATGTTGCTGCTCAAATCATTGAGTTTCCTGCGTGGCTGTGCGGTGCGCAACCATAAGGATAATTTTGCAATCTCCACACTTTCCTCATTGAGATCCACGCCATAGATGTTGTTCTCTAGAATGGTGTTCTCTATATCTGGAAACTGCAAACCACCGCCCAGGATCTTAGTCTTGAGCTCGTCAATGTAATTGTGCTCCTTAATCAGAAAATCCAGCGCCTGGTTTAAAAAGGCTCCAGAGCCACAAGCAGGATCGCAAATGGTCAACTGCAACAGCCACTCGCGGTAGTCGTCCAGAATGGCGACGAGATTTACAATCGTGTCTTTATTCCTGTTCTTACGGCCCTTAAAGTATTGCTCTTCATCAAAGCCTAGTCCTGCTTTCTTTTCCTCGCAGAGTTTGCCTACGGTGTTCTCAACTATGTATTTGGTAATGTACTTGGGCGTGTAGAAAACACCGTCTTTCTTGCGTTTGCTGGTTTGTTTGTCAAATTCACCGCCTTCAATCTCTGCATTGACGCTCTCGATCTCATTCAGTGAGTTCTCAAAAATGTGCCCAAGAATATTGACATCCACCTGGCTTTCAAAGTCATAATTAGATAGCTGTAGCGTGTGTTTATAGAGCAGGTCGTTATCAATTTCCATTGCATCAAGAATGGCATCCGGCTTGAACAATCCACCGTTGTAGGCATAGATTTCGGCACGTTTTTCAGTTCCCTTTCGTCCCTGATCTAGGAATGTAAAGTATTGTTGGAACAACTGGTACAACCCGCGCTCATCGCCAAAATCCCAATCGTCTTTCCACTTATTTAAAATCTGCAGGGTAGAGTTGGACGGCAGCAACATACGATCCTCTGCAAAGAAGATGAAAAGAAAGCGATCAATCAGCTTCTGCGATTTTTTGAAGAGCGTCAACCGCACGTTCTTTTCTAGACGGTTGCGGTCTTCTTGATCCGTATCGTTCTCGGCTGCGCTGGAACTGATTAATAATTTAGCCTTTACTGTTTTAGCATTGTTCTTTACCAGATCCCGGAAAAGTTCGCGTTTGAAAACCGAGTAATCCTTATAAAAGGCTTTGGTAATTTGCTCCTCTTCAGCAATGGAAGCCTCCTTAATTTTGAGAGGTGTATTATTCAGCACCTTATCTAAATGCAAGCACAGATATAGCAGGTCAAACCGCTTTCGCGAAAGCGTAAACAGATCAAATTCCTCAAATTCTGTGGCATCATTAATATAAAACCGCAACTTTTCAAAGTTGGATGTGATCACATAAACGCAACCCATCTGGTTTGCTTTATAATCAAACGCCTGCCGACGTATGCTCTCCAGGTCTTTAGTATTTGTTCCCTTGAGTTCAATAACGCCTAGAGCCATGCCGTCTTTAAGAATGGCGCCGTCTGCCTTGCGGGCATTCTTCTCGTTCTTAAACTCAGTAGTAAGATTTGAATCTGGATTAGGGAATAAGGTATATCCCAAAATATTTACAAACAGCTCGTGCAGGAAAGTGGCTTGATACTGTTCCTCTTTGGCCGTTTTGATGTTTTCCTGAATTGTAATATTCCAGAAGTAAGCTTGGTATTTTTTATAGGCCTTGTCAACGGCTTTCTGATCTAATCGTGCTAAGTGGGATTTGAGTACTGAGGTTTGAAATAATGCCATTAATGAGAGCTGGATGAAGATCCAAGATACTCATATGAATTGGTTTAGAATGGGTTGAAACAGTATTGAGGTGCGGAAGTTATTATGGGGTTTTTAACAGCATCCCCCAAGCCACTAAGGGGAGGGTTTTAGCTTTGTTGTGAGATTTTTGCATGTGATAGGTGATTGTCTAGTTCTATCCCATTAGAAGAATTATAAAATGGTGTTATAAGTTGGTTTTAGGTTTTGAGAATTTGAATGTGGTATAATATATTAGCATTGGTTAAACTTATTCATCATCAAATTGACATATAGAAATGAAAGATATCGAACCTTTTGACTGGCACCGAATATTTCTAGGGAATGAACAGGATTACATGTTTATGCTAGAAATAGGATTTAGAGTTGTGTTTATCTATTTGTTTGCGGTGGTTGCTTTGCGGTTTATGGGCAAACGCGGTAATAGATCGCTGTCCACCTATGAAAATGTACTTATCATTGCTTTAGGATCTGCTACTGGTGATGTTATGTTTTATCCCCAGGTTCCGCTTGTATATGCTTGTATAGTTATTGTGATTATAGTCACTCTCACAAGATTGCTACAGAACTTACAGTTACTTTTTAAACCTGTAAATACTTTTCTGGATGGACAACCTATATTATTAGTACGGCATGGAGTCATTGATGAAAATAACCTCGCGAGGTGCCGGGTTAGAAAAGAGGAATTACATGGGCTGTTGAGAGCTAAAGGAGTTCGAGATATTAATGAAGTCGAATTTTCTTTTTTTGAAAGGTCTGGTGAGGTTAGTGTATTTAAGAAAGAGATATCCATGGAAAGAAATGGGAGTTTGATCGATAAGCTTGTGTCGTAAACAAGACCGAACTTTTTTGATTTTATAAAATTGTTATTATGGATAAAGCATTTGAGTTTAATATAGGAGATATCATTACCATTATTCTGGTTGCCGTAGCCGGGTACGTCGCGCTGATTGCTATACTGCGTGTTTTAGGTAAGCGTGCTACCTCAGAACTTAATAGTTTTGACTGGATCGTTACAGTTACTATAGGATCGTTATTTGCTTCCACGATTATACTAAAGGATATTTCATGGTTTGAGGGCTGTATTGCTGTAGTTGTGTTACTTGCACTACAATTTACGATGACAAAAACTGTTCAAAAATCTAAATATTTTAGAAAGCTGGTAAAGGCTTCTCCTCAATTATTATTGTTTGAGGGAGAATTTCTTGAAGAAAATCTCAAGAAAGAACGAGTTTTGAAAGATGAGATTTATGCGGAAATTAGACAACAAGGTTTTAAATCTGTCAAGCAGAT
>JBBSPH010000303.1:0-3262 GCA_038258985.1 Flavobacteriales bacterium | reverse complement strand
TCCAGAAAAGAGAATTACGCCTACAAATCGCGAGCTATATGCACAGGGAACTGGTAACATTCTGTCTGGCTTAATAGGCGGTATACCTATTACCCAAGTGATCGTGCGCAGTAGTGCAAATATCCAGTCAAACGGTAAAACTAAGATGAGTACGATCATACATGGTTTTCTACTCTTGATTTCTGTGGTTTTGATCCCTGTGGTGCTCAACATGATACCGTTGTCTGTACTTGCTGCGATTCTTTTTGTTGTAGGTTACAACCTAGCAAAACCAGCAACATTTAGAGCAATGTGGAACGCAGGCCTCAAACAGTTTGTTCCGTTTATCGTTACAATAATTGTCATCGTATTTAAGGATTTGTTGTGGGGAATAGGCGTGGGCTTGATGCTGGGCATTATCATTACATTGTATCAAAGTTATAAAAACAGTCACTTTTTGCACAAGGAAGATCCAGATCACGGCGGTCCTAAGGTGAAGATGACACTGGCCGAAGAAGTAACATTCTTTAATAAGGCCGCCGTCAAAAGAGAATTGGATGAGCTACCACATGGAACCCAATTAGAGCTGGACGTGAGAAAGACCACTTATATGGATTTTGATATTATTGAAATTCTTGATGAGTTTAAGATCAAGGCAAAAAGTCGAGATATTGACATCACTCTAGTCTCACAACGAGGCACAGAAAAAAACCCTGATAGCTACTTTAAATTCTTTAGTCAAGAGAAAATTTATCCTAGAAAGAAAAACGTTTCCTAACTAGATTACATTGTATGAAATTATTCAGCCATTTAAAAGGTGACTTGTTCGGTGGTTTGACCGCTGGCGTTGTTGCGTTGCCGCTGGCGTTAGCCTTTGGAGTTCAATCAGGATTGGGCGCGATCGCGGGTCTTTACGGCGCCATTTTTATAGGATTCTTTGCATCGCTTTTTGGAGGTACCAATACACAAATATCGGGACCTACAGCACCCATGACCGCGGTGAGCATGGTTGTAATTGCAGGAATCCTGCAATTGAATGAGGGTAGTATAGAAAATGCTTTACCCGCAATACTTGCGGTTTTCCTTATGGCAGGTTTGTTTCAGGTTAGTCTGGGTGCCTTGAAATTGGGTAAGTATATTAAATACATTCCCTATCCCGTAGTTTCTGGGTTTATGACAGGAATAGGAGTAATCATTTTAATCACTCAAATTCTTCCAGCAATAGGCTACAATGCAGGGCAGGATGAAGTCTATGTCAGCACCTACACATCAGCCGCCCAAGAGTCCCTGTTGAGTAATATCCTTTCAGACGAGGTCAACGAGGAGGTACTGGTCATAGAGGATTTTCAAGCTACCATAGCAAGGGCTCAAAATATTACACAGGAACAGTTGGAAGCGGAAGCCAAGGCATTGGCACAAAGCTCCAGTAAAGGCGTAATAGGCACCATCCAAACTCTACCTAGAGCGATTCAAAAAATCAATTGGACAGAAGCTATTATTGCCCTGATTACGATTGTCATCATATTTGGCTTCAAGAAGATTACCACAGCAATTCCATCAACATTGATTGCTTTGTTAGGCGTTTCAGCAGGGGTGTATTTCCTGGATGTTGATGCATTTAAGTTGGGCGAGATCCCATCAGGTTTTCCGATGCCCAATTTTGAGATTGTTACGGGATTCAACTTTGCAGAAGTGTCGCCCTATATTTTCACGGCCTTGACACTGGCATTGTTGGGTGCGATTGACTCCTTATTGACCAGTGTCGTTGCAGATAACATGACCAAAACCTCGCACGATCCCAATCGGGAATTGATGGGTCAAGGAATCGGGAACAGCATCGCATCGTTGTTTGGCGGGATTCCAGGAGCTGGAGCAACCATTCGCACGGTAGTGAATATCAACTCCGGTGGTAAAACCAGGTTATCGGGAATGATAGCAGCAATTCTGCTCTTGATTATCGTGGTTGCATTGGGTGGTGTTGCTAGTGAAATTCCCAACGCTGTCCTTGCGGGAATTTTGATTACCGTCGGTATTGGAGTCATGGACTACAAGGGATTGAAGGCTATAAGATCCATTCCTAAAAGTGATGTAATCATCATGTTTATCGTATTGATACTTACGGTTACATGGGATCTGGTTTACGCTGTTGGTATAGGACTAGTTATTGCCAGTTTAATATTCATGAAGAAAATGGGCGATGCAAATGCTGCTAAAAGCAAGGTTACCACGCTTTCGCGAAATGAAGATTACGGCGACGAGGATTACTCTTTAATACCATTAGATTTGCGAGAAGAAGTGTTCATCAAGGAATTGGACGGTCCCTTATTTTTTGGTTCTACCAAAGATTTTCAGGCGATGTCCCAAAATATTCCACCACAGGCAACACACGTGATTATCCGGATGGAAAAAGTTCCTTTTATGGATCAATCGGGATTGTTTGCTTTTGAAGAAGTAGCACAGGCATTGGTAAGGCAAGGAGTCACGCCATTACTGGCTGGATTGAAAGAACAGCCACGTTATCGATTGGAAGCTATTGACATTATACCAGACTTGATCAGTGAGGACCATCTATTTGATAGCTATGCAGAATGTGTAGGTTGGGTATCTCAAAATGTAGCCGATACCGTTGGGTACGATGACGTTTAATACAGACTCCTATCATAAGGTGAAGAATTAATTCCGCACCTTATGATGGGCTACGCAAAAATTGATTTTAGACTAAAAAATAGTATCCCGCTCGACAGAATCTCTTTTCATTCTCCATTCTTTTTCCTCGCCACGTATTTTGCGGTCAAGATTGTCTGCCTCTTCTAAAATCTTGGGAAGCAAATAGGGAGCGACTGGCTCGATGGTTGGATAGAGTAAACTGTTTTCCCTAGTTTCAGGTTCAATGATGTTGACTTCTCCCGCAGCGCTGTTGATAAACATAAGGATCACACTACCTATAAAAGCAAGTTTGACTAGCCCAAAAGCTCCACCAGCGATCTTGTTTAAAAAGCTTAGTTGGACGGTTTTGACCAGTTTGGTTACTGCTTTTCCTGCATAGGTTACTACCAAAATGATCATGATAAACGTGATGACAAAACTTGCAATCGTGATTGTACCATCTTCCCACTCCGTATTTGACATCAACCAGTCGCCCGTGTAGTTAGAGAAATGAATGGCGCCATAAATAGCTGCCACTAGTGCCACTAACGAGGTAAGTTCCACAAAAAAACCATTGAGAAATCCTTTCCAAAAACCTATCAATAGCAGGAGTAACAATGCAATGTCTAGCCAATTC
>JBBSPH010000302.1:0-3272 GCA_038258985.1 Flavobacteriales bacterium | reverse complement strand
GGGTAGTGGTATAGCGAGTTAACGATCGGACCCTTTTCCACCACTATATATTCTAAACCGGCTTTTTTAGCTTCCAGAGCACAGGCGATCCCAATTGGACCCGCGCCTATGATCAACACATCAAATATTCTTGCATCCATAATCGTAAAGATAGTGGCTGATTGAATCCAAAATCCAAATTGAAACTTAAACTAGTAGTTACCGTAAATCTATGATTGACGAGCAAGCCCTTTAGAAAATTGTGTAATCCAAGAAGACAATGAATTTTTTTTTTGGTAGCTATTGACATAGTTGACCACAATAATGCGTTTGAAAATGCGAAAACCAGTGTATTTTTCGAGCGAAGATCTAATTGAGCATAAGCGACTAAGTTCACATCAATTTTTACGGATTTCTGCCTGTCGCATGGACATTCCATCGATGATTGCGAATAATTCTTGAGATTCCATGGGCTCTGTTTGTTCTTCTTTAACCGATCCGTCTAGACCTATAAGTACAAACTTGAAGTCATCACCCTTTTTCATGAATTTGGTATAGAGATCTGAAGCAGATGTCCATTTTTTGGATTCAGAGCCATCAAAACTATTGGAGTGTACCTCATTGGGAATAAACTGATACATAACTAGTTTTCGCTCTGCGCAACCTTCACTAGCACTTTTCAGATCGGCAATTTGGTGGATAAATTTTTTGGAATCACTGTCGTTGCTCAAAACTAAAACAATACGGTTTTTCCATTGGTGGTTTTGTAGGTCTTGCGAGTTCATGAGCGATGCGGTTAGAAGAGCGGTTAGAAATAATATTGATTTCATCTTTTTAAAGTTAACCGTTCCATCTCATAAACAAACTCCATTAACTAAGATTTAGATTTCATCTTGTGCGCCGGCATTGATACTCAATTAGCTGTTGGCCAACTCGCGTAACTCCTTGATTGTTTTCTCTTGATCGCTAGATTTGAAGACATAAGAACCAGCAACCAGCACATCTGCTCCAGCCGCAATAAGCTGTTTTGCATTTCGGTCAGTCACTCCGCCATCGATCTCGATTAAGGTGTCGGCACCCTTGCTTTTAATCAGCGCCTTTAGTTCCCTAACTTTATCATAGGTATTTGCAATAAAACTCTGCCCGCCAAAACCAGGATTTACACTCATCAAACAAACTAGGTCAATATCCTTAATGGTATCCTTCAAATGATCCACACTCGTATGCGGGTTCAATGCCACGCCAGCTTTCATTCCGTTTGCTTTTATGTTTTGCAACGTGCGGTGCAGGTGCGTACAGACCTCAAAATGCACAGTCAATATATCACAGCCTAAATCTGCAAATGTCTTTACATAACGGTCTGGATCGACGATCATGAGATGGCAATCGATAGTTTTGGTCGCATGTTTTGTAATTGCCTGCAGTACGGGCATTCCAAAAGAAATATTGGGAACAAAAACACCGTCCATGATATCGATATGAAACCAGTCTGCATCACTGCGGTTGAGCATCTCGCAATCGCGTTGGAGATTAGCAAAGTCGGCAGCGAGGACAGATGGAGCAATAAGTTTAGACATGGAAAGGTGGTTTTGAGGCAAAGATAAAATTTCCAAAAGGCGTTGGTCTTATTACAACCTATCAATTTTATTTTAAATTCGTAAAATGAATTCAAGACAAGACTCTACATCGTATATCAACAAGCTCAACATAGCATCCATGTTGATTTTAGTGGTGATTCTACTTTTCTTTCTCTTTAAGAACACCTTTCCTTTTGAAATCCAAAAATGGAATTATCTCGTTCTAGGAATTATTTTAATCATCGTCGATATTCTGAGAATCAGAGCGGTTTATCAAGTGGGGCAGCGTAAACTCCTCATAGTTCGAGTTATTACTCTTGTTATGGTTACAGGATTTGTTGGTTACTGGCTCTATTTGCATTTCTAGTTTTCCGTGATGAGTTCGCTTTCGCGAAAGCGAAAAAATGCTTCGTAAAAAAATGCTTCTTGTATCGCTAGCTGCGGTTTTGAATTTCGTAAAATTTATCAAAAGTGAATTATTCAAAAATACAATCGCACAAATGTCCTAAATCACTCATGGTTTGGTGGTTGTGTTAAATCTTTAAATAGATCGCAACGCTATTGTTAAAGTCGGTTTTTTTTTTTGATTTACAAGGTTTTGCAAAACGAACCGTGGTAGCCGAAAAGCGGAATCAATAGAGTAAGCAATTAATCAAATTATTTAGAGTTCAAATACCTTTACCATGAAAACAAAAAAAATCTACTTGCCATTTTTACTATTTTTGAGTTGTCTGTTTTTTAATTCTTGTAGCAAAGATGAGTTTACTGAATCTAACGAGTTAATAAGTTATGAAGATCGAATCGAAAATCTTGAAAAACTCTCAAATTTAGTTTTCGATTTAAATGCACGAGCCATTTCAAAATCTACAGATTTAAATGAGGAAGACGCTCTGGCATTGCTAACTCCAGTAATTGAGCAATCTAAGGGAATATTTCAGTATCTGGGTATAACCCCGAGAGATCTAAATCTCAATGATGAAGAAGAAAATTTGGTTTTCGCAGCCTTTGGCATGGCCATGGCTATAGAATTTAAAACTAAGGATATTGAGGTTACTTCAACAGGGATGTATGCCAAAAGTGGCTTTGTAGATTGTTTAAAAGATGTCGTCGGTCTTACCGCTGTCACTACTTTGGTTGAGGCAGGATTAGAGCTTTATGCAGGTGAGGTAGCTGCTGGATACGCTGTGGACGCTGTAGCAGCCGCTGCATTTAGAAAAGCAGCACTGAAGGCAGCTGGAACAATTATCAAAAGATTTGCTGGTCCAGTTGGTGCAGTTGTTATGATAGCCGAGTTTGCATATTGTATGTCACAAACACCGTATGAATATGTAGATGACCAATTAAATCCATTGGATCCTGGAGATGAACCAATAACAGAAATTAACGAATGATATATCGACTATATAACATTCCAATTATTAGTGGTATGTTCCATCCAAAATTAACACTGGTGATCCTATGTTTGGCAGGTATAGGCTATATTCTTATCTCAATTATTTTTAAGGCTAAGTTAATTGTAAGATTTACATACGCAATTTGCGGAGGCTGTCTGGTATCGTTTGGGTTATTCTTTAATGAAGCTACAATTAGTTCATATATCTCCGTCGCTGCACTAATCCTTCCATTTGTTATTCATAGAATCTTTGACCGAGATTTAAGCTTATAATGTGTTCTTTTACTACGATATAAAAATGCCTCTTGAATCTCAAGAGGCAT
>JBBSPH010000301.1:0-3278 GCA_038258985.1 Flavobacteriales bacterium | reverse complement strand
GTCAAGTCGGAATACCGGGTAAGTGGTACGTGGATCTCCAGGAAGAAGGGTAAGACCTAAGTCTAGGTTGTTGATTTTGGCATTGGCATTGCCGCTATATAAGCTGCTCAAATTATCACCACCAGGCAATTCGCTAGGTGCGTTATCTGATGAAGGCAATTGAACCTTCAATTTATTGTTTTCAAGAACAATATTTTCTCCTATCTCAATAGGTATTACATTTCCTTTTTCGTCTACGCCCATCACGAACATCACCTTGCCGATTGCTTGGAAACCGGCTGGCTTTTTTTCAAGGCTTCGTATACGTAAGGTACCATTGACATCAAGATTTGCGGTAGGTGAGGTTGTATTGACACCTATTTGAGCGGTGGCCACGCAAGTAGTTAGAAATAATGCAATCAGGGATATAGTAGTAGAGTAACTTCGTTTCATAGTCAAGAATTTAGGACCACAAAAATAACAGCCTTATCGAGAAACCATAAAATCCTAGCGTTTATTCGACATACAGCCTACTATAGATGACTTTAATCGATATTTAATTGTTGTTATAATTAGACTATGGAATAAGTGGCATACATCAAAGTTGATTCCTAAGCTACTTTTAGATAAGTATTAATTTAATTTATGCAGGAAATAAAAATAGAGAAGGAATCTACTATTTATCCGTTGCAAATCCTTCCACTGTTTGTCGTATCCGTACCAATCTGGTTAGTAACCCCTGTAAGTATTGTATATCCAGCATATTTGCTCCATCACTTTTTGCATTTGCAGGATCAAAATGAGTTTCAATAAAAAGACCATCCACATGGTTGACTATTCCTGCTCTAGCGATAGTCTCAATCATATCTGGTCTACCACCAGTAACACCACTGGACTGATTGGGCTGCTGCAAACTATGTGTAACATCTAGCACGGTAGGCGCATATTGACGCATGGTCGGTATGCCCCTAAAATCTACAATCATGTCCTGATAACCAAACATCGTCCCACGGTCCGTAATCATCACTTGTTCATTACCAGAATCAGTGACTTTCAGTGCTGCATGTTTCATGCTTTCCGGCGACATAAATTGCCCTTTTTTAAGGTTAACTACCTTACCAGTTTCTGCTGCTGCCACTACAAGATCAGTCTGACGCACGAGGAAAGCTGGTATCTGTAAAATATCGACATACTCTGCAGCCATAGCAGCATCGCTTATTTCATGTATGTCCGTTACTGTGGGAATGTGAAATGTCTCACTTACCTTTCTAAGGATTTTCAGCGCTTTTTCATCGCCTATCCCTGTAAAACTATCAATACGGCTGCGGTTCGCTTTTTTAAAACTACCCTTGAACACATAAGGAATTTGAAGCTTGTCAGTGATTTTGACAATCTGCTCCGCTATGCGTAGAGCCATTTCTTCTCCTTCAATGGCGCAAGGGCCAGAGAGTAAGAAAAAGTTATTTGCCTCTAAATGGTTTAATTGGGGGATGTTGTTGAGCTGCATGGTTTTATCTGTTAATTAGCAAAGGTTTACTTTTTATGGGATATGGATCCATCCCATTTGCTAAAACCTTCAGCCAAATTATAGGTCTGTTCAAATCCCATTTGATCCATGATTTGACAGGCCTGGCCACTGCGATTACCTGACCGGCAATACACATAATGTTTTTTTGATTTATCCATTTTTTCAAGAGCTGCCATAAACTCTTGTGGTTGATGGATATCATGGTGAACTGCATTTTCAATCATACCGTCTGCAACTTCATCGTCAGTGCGTACATCGAGGATCACCGCATTTGGATTATTGTCAATTTCTTCCTTCCATTCCATGTTATTCAGATTTCTCATAGTTCTGTTTTTAGTTCGTTTCAATTAATCGGGAAGGCGCTATTTTCTTAATGGCGCCATAGCCACCCTCTACATTTACTAAATGGACAATTCCTCTGGATTTTGCAATACTGGCAAAAATTACCGACCTGTACCCACCACCACAATGGATGTGGTACCTACTTCCTGCATCTAATCCTTCTTTGGAATTATGAATGTCTCTCAAGGATCTCAACGGAACTCCAACTAAATGCGAACTCTCGTATTCACTTGGTTTTCTAACATCCAATGGGTTTTCAATCGTGCCGGCAGTTAATTGGTTTACAAAATCTGAGGCACTTACATTCTCTATAGAACCTATTTCAAATCCTACATCCCGCCAGGCAGTAAAGCCTCCGTTTAAATATCCATTTACATTGTCATATCCGACTCGGGCAAGTCGGGTTACCGCTTCTTTCTCGCGCCCAGGCGGAGCCACGAGTATTATTTTTTGGTCAATATTTTCAATTAATTCACCTACCCATGGCGCAAACTGACCATCTAGGCCAATGAACCAAGAGTTGGCAATATGTCCCGCTGTAAATTCCTGTGGTGACCGAACGTCAAGAACAAGAAACTCGTCATCTTCCGCAAGTGCCTTAAAAGCAAGTGGTTTAATTCCAGTCATCCCACGTTGCAATACCTCGTCAATAGCAGAGTTTACGCCACGATTCATCTGAACATTCTTAGGAAAGTAGGCGGGTGGTGACTCAATACCAGTAGTTACTTCTTTAATGAATTGCTCCCTAGTCAGGGATTTGGAAAGAGCATAATTGGTGCTTTTCTGGTTGCCCAGGGAGTCGCTGGTCGCCTTACTCATATTTTTACCGCAAGCGCTTCCAGCACCGTGGGCGGGATATACCGTAATGTGATCTGGTAACGGCATTAATTGGCTATGCAGGGAGTCGTAAAGTAATCCCGCAAGTTCCTCACTATTTAAGTCTGACCCAGCAGCTAGATCAGGCCTTCCTACATCACCTATAAACAACGTGTCACCTGTAAAAATGGCCTTCTCCTTACCATCGTTGTCCTTCAATAAATAGCAGGAGGATTCTAGGGTGTGTCCCGGTGTATGTAATAAAGTAAGGGTGATGTCGCCTATGGCATATATTTGGCCGTTTTCCGCTTTCGCGAAAGCGTAACTCGTCACAGCATTAGGACCTATCACAATGGTCGCTCCAGTTTTTTGCGCTAGATCAACATGTCCAGATACAAAGTCTGCGTGGAAATGGGTCAGAAAAATATGCGTTATGGTGGCGTTATCTTCATTTGCCCGATCAATGTACTGTTGCACCTCTCGCAATGGGTCGATAACCGCGGCTTCACCTCGCGAGGAAATATAGTATGTACCCTGAGCCAGGCATGTGGTATAATACTGCTCTAGGATCATGGCAAGATTTTATACAAAAATAGGGATTTAAGCCCAGTGT
>JBBSPH010000300.1:0-3284 GCA_038258985.1 Flavobacteriales bacterium | reverse complement strand
TTTAATGCAATTTACTTTCGCACTTCGACTCATTTCAATTCATTTCGACGCCGCTCACAGCAAGTAGTTCATGCAGGTCTTTCAGTATAAGCTTCTTTTTCGTTTGGCTTTCGCACTTCGACTACGCTCAGTATAAATTTCTTTTTCGTTTCGCTTTCGCGAAAGCGTAAAAAAAAGCGTAAAAGAGCATGAACAACACGTGATGGAAAGTAAATAAGCCTACCCTGCTTGCTGCAAGACGAGTCCTACCATGATCAAGTGGCTGAAGCTGCCGCCCAACACAAACAAATGCCAAATCACGTGGTTGAAATACAGCCGGTTCCAAGCATAAAAAACGATACCAAAGGAAAAGAAGATGCCACCAGCGATTAGCCAGCCCATTTCTGCCGCTGTAAAAGCGGCCTGCAGCGCGCTCAGATCGAGAACGACCAGCCAACCCATAAGCAGGTACAATACACTGGAAAATGCCTCGAACTTGCCCGTGAAAAATAACTTCCAGATAGTTCCAAAAAGCGCGATTGCCCATACAGCCGCAAGTATGGTCCACCCACTGGACTGTTCGAGGGATATCAAACAAACGGGCGTGTAGGTGCCCGCGATGGAAAAATAGATGGAAATGTGGTCCAACTTGCGCAGGTTCCACTTCAGTTTTTCTGGGGTTGCGTAATGGTAGGCCGTGGACGCCGTGTACAGAAACAACTGCGAAACACCGTAAACGATAATGGCAACAAGTGCATAGGGCGTGGCACTTGGGATGGAATGTGCCAGTAAATAAATACATGCCGTCACAAAAACCACAAGACCGAAGCAGTGCGTGATAACGTTCCAGCGTTCTTCCAATGCGGTCTGGATTCTAGGCATGTAACGACATTTCTCGCCATTGCTGGCGGGCAGTCTCATATTCTGCCACCATATTTTTCACCACTTGTGCCGCGGGAATTATATCGTTGATAAGTCCAGATACCTGTCCTATCTCCAGCTCACCGTTCTCCATGTCGCCCTCGAACATTCCCTTTTTGGCGCGGGCGCGACCCAGTAGTTGTATGAGATCCTCCTTGGTAGGTGATTGCTGATACAATTCCTGCACCTGATTCCAGAAGTTGTTGCGCATCAACCGGACGGGTGCGAGTTCCTTGAGTGTCAAATGGGTGTCGCCCTCGCCCGCCTTTACAATGGCTTCCTTAAAATTGATGTGGCTGCTCGCCTCTGGCGTGCAGACAAACCTGCTGCCTACTTGGACACCTTGCGCGCCCAGTGTCATCGCGGCAAGCATCGCCCGCCCAGTAGCAATACCACCCGCAGCGATCAGCGGGATGTCGATCGCTTGCGCAACCTGTGGAATCAAGGTCAAGGTGGTGGATTCTTCCCTACCATTATGGCCGCCGGCCTCAAAACCCTCGGCCACCACAGCATCCACTCCAGCTTCCTGTGATTTTAAGGCAAACTTGACGCTACTCACCACATGCACCACGGTAATTCCTGCGGCCTTGAGTTGTGGTGTATAGCTTTTGGGATTTCCAGCACTGGTAAAAACGATGGGTACCTTTTCCTCAATAATAATATCCAGAATCTCGTCCAGCTCTGAATACAATAGTGGCACATTTACACCGTAAGGCTTATTGGTGGCTTTTTTGGTTTTCTGGATATGCTCCCGCAATACATCTGGATACATGGATCCAGCACCTATCAATCCCAGCCCACCCGCATTACTCACGGCACTCACCAGTTTCCACCCACTTGCCCACACCATCCCGCCCTGAATAATGGGATATTTGATATCGAACAGCTGCGTGATGGGATTGTGCATAAAATTTTGGATTTATGCCACAAAGGTAAGGTAGAGGATATAGTTTTGAGTGTAACATGTGGATGGATAAAGCACACCTAAACGTGGGCTTTTACCCATTGTTAAACCGGATAAAGAGTATATTTGAGTCTATATAACAAGTTAGCCACAATTTTAAAAAAACTTTGAACATTAATGAAAAACAGAACTACCGCATCACTTTTAGCATTTTTTCTTGGTGGATTAGGAATACATCAATTCTATTTAGGCAAGCACATCAAGGGAATTTTTTACGTACTTTTTTGTTGGACTTTAATTCCAGTTTTTATAGGATTTATTGACTTTATAATTTTGTTAGCAATGGATGAAAATCGTTTTCAAACAAAATATAATAATGTAGAGAATGGTGTTAAACGCCCAAGTAAAATTACGAGCGCAAGAATAGTTTCGGGAATTGATAAATTTTTGAGCGAATATCCAAAGGCAACTGAAGAAAGTTTAAATTTTACTCAAAACGTACTTCCAACTATGACTTCAGCACCAGAATTAGTTGGCAATAAAATTCAAAGTTTTATGTATGACCAAATCAAGGTTAGCGGAATGGACGAAAAAGATGAGATAAAAGAATATTTGAAAAATGGGCTAAATTTTATGCCTGATAATTTTGATAGCTCTTATGCTCAGATATATTTCTCGACCATTGTAGAAGAATATATTGCAGATGAGGCATTAGACCCAGATGAAATTAATTCACTTGTTGTTATAGCAAATGAATTAGGAATTGAAAAATACCAAAATGAAGAACAAATAAGAT
Organism: Flavobacteriales bacterium; assembly: GCA_038258985.1. Lineage (GTDB taxonomy): Bacteria > Bacteroidota > Bacteroidia > Flavobacteriales > Flavobacteriaceae > Nonlabens. The sequence goes on along the minus strand of JBBSPH010000300.1, from coordinate 684 downwards.
TAGATTACGGCTTTTACGTTAAAAATTGGGAGTTTGATAATGGAATTTTCAAAGAAGTTCCAACCGATTTTATTATGAATAAAAACGAAACTTGTATCTATAGAAATGAGCAAGTAGAACTTTTAGAACAAAAGGAAGTAACTAACCGTATAAATTATGCTGGTCCGAGAGCAAGAGTGAAAATTATGAAAGGTTTGAGTTATAATGTTGGTTCATATAAGTACAGCACAAGCAAAGAAACTAAGAGATTGAGCAAAGGTGTTGGAACTATAAACATTACAACAAAGAGAATTTTGTTTAAAGCTGGTCAGAAAAATACAACTATTAGACTATCAGCAATTGTCGATTTGGAACCTTACAGCGATGGACTTATGATTTTCAAATCAACGGGAAATCCTGTAATTTTAATGGACGAGAATGGCGCAGAATTATATCAATCAATAAATGGTGCTGTTAGAAGTTTAAATGGATAAAAAAACTGTGGCTAACAACGTATAAAAATAATAGGGCAATTGTCGCTTAACCTAATAGCAAAGGCACTTTTGCAAGGTCGCCAAATTTTTAAATTTGGCTTATTGAGAAGAAAAGATAATAAGAAAAATTTAAAAATTCGGCTTGTGTTCAACCGAATGGTAGTCGCCTTTTTTCCGCCCTACTATTCAAGAACTGTGTTGATTTCCTAAT
>JBBSPH010000299.1:0-3290 GCA_038258985.1 Flavobacteriales bacterium | reverse complement strand
TATTTGTGGAGGAAGGTGCGGTCATCAAGGCCGCCATCCTGAATGCGGAAAACGGCCCTATCTATATTGGGAAAAATGTCGAAATTGGAGAAGGCTCCATCATCCGGGGCGCTTTTGCCATCGGCGACCATTCCATTTTAAACTGTGGCTCGAAAATGCGTGGCGACAACACCATTGGACCAAATTGCAAGATCGGTGGCGAGGTGAGCAACTCGGTGATATTTGGCAACAGCAGCAAAGCCCACGACGGCTTTATTGGCAATTCGGTGATCGGCGAATGGTGCAACATGGGCGCAGACAGCAACACCTCGAACCTGAAAAACAACTATGGCGAGATAAGGCTTTGGAACTACCATCACGAGGGCATTGTGCCGACAGGACGCCAGTTTTGTGGCCTGATGCTGGGCGACCATTCCAAATGCGGTATCAATACAATGTTTAATACTGGAACGGTGGTAGGCGTGAGCGCAAACATTTATGGCGCTGGATATCCGCGTAACTTTATTCCCAGTTTTTCCTGGGGCGGACCTCAAGGAACAATGACTTACAAGCCATCCAAAGCTTATGAGGTGGCAGAAGTCGTCATGCAACGACGTGGTTTATCGCTAGAAAAAACGGATACCGATATTCTTGACGCTATTTTTGAAAAAACAGCAACGTATCGCAAGGATTAATCGATACGGGTGTATCGCTCAGAACATTGTTCAATACACTGATAATTCACCTGGAGAACATCGTTCTCAATGGTATAGTTAGCCGTACAACCTTCAGCAGAAATTGTTCCCGCAACCGCATCGTAAGTGCCTTGGTTGGAGTTTGAGCTATTATTTCCAGAACATACAGCATTTGTAGAGGTGATGATGTTATTAGCTCTAAACGTGAGCACCTTATCGCTATCTACATCGCTGAATATGACATCGCCAAATCCAGGACTAAGGTATACTGAAGTTAATTTCCATTGACTCTCAATCAATTCCTTGGAGATAGAATCATCAGATACATTGCAAGAAGTGAATAGAAGTATGCTGCTGAGTAGTAGAATGAATTTTGTCATAATATTTGCCTTTTTAGTATTGATGCTCAATGGAGGCAAAGGTTGCGTCAAATGACCGCTAATTTTAATTGATCATTCAGCACGCTCAAATTGCTCTCCGCAAGCATCTGCACATTGATAGCTTACCGTTAAAAGCTGCTTTTCTTCATCCAGTGAATAGCTTGCTACGCAGTCATCCACGGTAAAGGTATGCTCGCCAGGATTCCAGGTAGCTACCGTATCTTCTTTGTAATTATTGCCTATACAGACTTTTTGGTTGGATATCACCGTACCGTACGCTGTGAACAGCAAGGTTTTGTCACTTTCAGTTTTGCGGTAGGTCGTGTCGCCATTCCCGATGTCGTTCATGGACGCGACTTGTTTCCATGCGCCCAGTTCTGGCTCGCTTTCAAATTCATTTTTGCAGGACGTGAAAATTGCGGAACAAAGCAAAAGGATGAAAATTAATTTAGAAGTCTGCATGAGAAATATCTTTTGCGTTATGTCGTATTTTAGATGCTCAGATTAAAAATATGAAAACATTTTTTACTTCCTTGTTCCTTTTGATTCTTTTCTGTTCGGCTTTCGTACCGTGTCAAGCACGGCATAATGTTGGTTTGTTCGCTTTCGCGAAAGCGAATAAAATAAAATTACAGCGACCGACAACACCGCAACAGTTCAAGGGATTCTTTAATTTCTCATACGATGACAGCAAGGGAATCATCCTGCTAGAAGTCAAGGAATTGAACAAGGAGTTTTTATACGTACATTCTTTATCTACAGGTTTGGGATCCAACGATATAGGACTGGATCGCGGGCAATTGGGCGATGGTGTAGTGGTCAAATGGGTAAAGGCTGGCAATAAATTACTGCTTGTACAGCCCAACCAGCAATACCGAGCGATTACAGACAACGCCGCAGAAAAAAAGTCCATCGAACAGGCTTTTGCACGATCCGTTTTGTACGGTTTTGAGATAAAAGAGGATAAGAAAGACAAAACGGCGGCAGATTCTACCTATACCATTGATCTAACGCCATTCCTCATGGAAGATGCGCACGGCGTGGCAAAACGATTGAAAGATCGCGACTTAGGCACCTATAAAATTGAAAAATCGCGAAGTGCTTTGTGGTTGGAAAATACAAAGGCATTTCCTAAAAACGTTGAGTTTGAGGCTTTACTCACTTTTACTGGTGAGGCCAAAGGCAGCGATCTGCGCAGCGTTGCTCCAGATGCAGCATCAGTTAGCGTGATCCAGCACCACAGTTTTGTAGAGCTGCCAGATGATAATTTTGAACCACGGGAATTCCACCCTCGGTCTGGTTCTTTTTACACCAGCTATATGGATTACAGCAGCCCGATAGGCTCTCCCATGGAAAAACGCTGGATCACTCGCCATCGCCTAGAAAAGAAAAATCCGCAAGCGGCGATGAGCGCTGCAGTGGAACCTATCATTTATTACCTCGATCCCGGCACGCCAGAACCCGTGCGCAGTGCATTATTAGAGGGCGCTAGTTGGTGGAATAAAGCCTATGAAAGCGCAGGTTATATGGATGCTTTTCAGGTAAAAATGCTTCCCGATGATGCAGATCCCATGGATTGTCGCTACAATGTGATCCAATGGGTACACCGCAGCACCCGCGGGTGGAGTTACGGTGGCAGCATAACCGACCCGCGTACTGGCGAGATCATTAAAGGGCACGTGAGTTTGGGAAGTTTGCGTATACGTCAGGACTATTTGCTGGCACAAGGAATGCTGGAAGCGCCATTCGCCAACGGTCAGGAATCTCCAGAAATGCTGCAGATGGCACTGGCTAGAATTCGGCAGTTGGGTGCGCATGAGGTGGGACACACCCTTGGGTTTGCCCATAATTTTGCGGCAAGTGTCAAGGATCGGTCCAGTGTGATGGATTATCCGCATCCCAAATATGACCTTATTGATGGGAAAATCTCTTTGAATGACGCTTACGCGAAAGGAATAGGGGAGTGGGACAAGTTGACGGTACAGTATTCGTATGGCACAACGCCATCAGGGACGAGTGAATCTGATTTCTTGTCCCAAATCATCCGCAAGGGAGCAGAAATGAACATCCAATTCATCACCGACAGTGATTCCCGGGATGCCTCTGGCGCTCATGCTGATGCCCATTTGTGGGACGGCGGTGAGAACGCTGTCAAGGAACTTGGCCGCATGATGGAAGTGCGTAAAGTGGCTATGCAGCAATTCGGGTTGAACAATATACCCGACGGGCAACCATT
>JBBSPH010000298.1:0-3293 GCA_038258985.1 Flavobacteriales bacterium | reverse complement strand
TAAAATGGCCACCGAATTTGCACCCTATAAGATTCCTGTACATCAAGGTACCGGCGGTCGCTTAGAGCTTGGTAATATTGAAACCAATGACGCAGTGGAGGCAATGGCTGCGGCGCTTAAAAAGGAACCTTTACACATTATGGCGATAGGTCCTGCAACTAATGTGGGAATTTTGTTGCTGCTCTATCCAGAACTCGCAACGCAAATTAAAGAAGTAGTGCTGGTCGCTGGTCGGCGCACTTCTACTTCCTATTTTGAAATAGGCTCTCCTGTGCGCCATGCGCCAGACTTAAATTTTGATCTGGATAATGATGCGTTTAGAATCCTGCTAGAAAGCGGAGTCAAAGTGGTGTTATGCCCTTTTGAAATATCCAACAAAGTGTGGCTCACCGCTGCTGATATGCGAGAGTTGACAAATGGTGAGCCTGCAAACGATTGGCTGGCAGATGCCTCACAGAACTGGCTCCAGCAATGGCTGGACGCAGGAGATACTGGGTTTAATCCATTTGATGTTTTGGCGAGTCACTATCTAATGGCTCCAGAGGATCTAGTAATTGAGCAACTCAACGCACGTTTGGAGATTCACCCTAACGATATGCTGTTCAACGAGCCAGGAAATAATTTCAAACAATATTTATTGTGTGACGACAGTCCCGGTTTTCCCGTTCACTATTGTTATGATGTAGTCGATGGATATCACAACCTATTGATGAAAAGTTTATTAAAATGAGAAAGGAAGATGACCTACAGAATGTCATAAAATTATCTGCGCATGTGGAGCAATTGGATCGTTATTTAAGGACTCAAGACTGGATAAAAACTGGAGAAACGATACAGCATATTGAGGTTCCTGGTGATGGTAATATGAACTTCACCTTGCGTGTTCAGCTTGCAGATCGCAGCTTCATCATCAAGCAAAGCCGCGCCTATGTGGAGAAATACCCACAGGTCGCCGCACCAGAGCAACGCGTATTGCAGGAAGCTGCATTTTATAATGCGGTAGCTGAAAATAAAGTGATTGCGAGCCAAATGCCACAACTTATGGCAGTAGACCGAGTCAATAACGTGCTGCAATTGGAAGATTTAGGAAACGGCCAAGACTTTACGTTTTTATACCAACAAGGATCAAATCTACAACAAACGGAATTGGAGACACTGGTTTTATTTGCTGCCACCCTGCACAACTCATCCAATATGTCAAGTGGAACGGCTGTAATTGAAAACCTTGAAATGCGCAAGCTCAATCACGAGCATATATTTCAATACCCTTATGCGGCAGATAATAGACTGGATCTCAATGACATTTGTCCGGGATTGGGCGATGTAGCAGTTGCGTACAAGAATGACCCAGCATTAAAGAAGGCATTGCTGCCTTTGGGCAATCGATATCTGGAAACGGGTAATACATTGTTACACGGTGATTTTTTCCCAGGAAGTTGGTTGAAAACCGACCATGGCATAAAAATCATAGACGCAGAATTTTGTCATTACGGTTACCCAGAATTCGAAATGGGTGTGATGATGGCTCATTTACACATGGCAAATCAACCTGGACAAATAGTGGACGATTCATTGAAACTTTACCAACAGAAAGCATCGCTTGACATTGATTTGACCACAAAATATATGGCGGTAGAAATAATGCGCCGCATACTGGGACTTGCACAGTTACCCTTGACAATTGACCTAGAAAAAAGAAAAGAATTGCTAACAATGTCCCATCAGATACTTGTTAACTAACAAAAACGCCTATGAAAACTGCACAGCAATTTCAAGATTATTATACGCTATACTGGGTATTCACCCAATTGTGTAATGACAAGTGTGACCACTGTTATAACAATAGTGGCCCGCATGGAGAGCGCATCCCGTTAGAGGATTGTATGGCTATCATTCAAAACATGCCAGATGGTTTGCAACACATCGTTTTAAGTGGTGGTGAACCGTTAGCCGATAAAAAATTGTTGTATGCTATCCTCGATGGATTGAATGAAAAATATGGAAGTGATCTCCATATCACCCTACAATTCAATGGTGATTTGCTGAACAAGAAGATCCTGCAAACGTTGATTGAGAAGGGAGTTCGTAATTTTTCCATTGCCAGTATAGATCGCTACCATAAAAAGCAAGGCGAGCGTAAAGAGTTGCTAGCCGACTTGTTCGAAAGTGCTGGCGTACACATGAAAGAATTGGCACGATCAGAAAACTTGAATACAGAGGGTCGTGACGTACTGAAAAAAGTGCAGTTGCTGTACGGCTTCTTTGGAGCGACGGAAGATATGTGGTTGGGTGGTAATTGGGCGCGTGGTCGTGCATTAGAAAAAGATATTTGGTTGAAGGACGGAAGCCACAATGTTTGCAATATCCACTCTGGCGGGCGTGGATTTCTAGGAAGGGAAGATGATCCCAACATTATCCAAGAAGTGAGCATACAACTGTGGGCGATTAACCCATGTTGTCCTGGTACTGCAAGTGCGATGGGTGATGCTCGCAAGGAAAAAGTGGTGGATGTTCTGGAACGCATGAGCAAGCATGAGGTGATGCGTAAAATCAATATGGGCGACGCCTATGGAATGGGAGAATCCATAGGAATAAGCGCGGCAGAAGGTTTGAAACGATCTATGGAACTAGGGAATGTTTGTCTCTGGTGCGATGAATTTTTTAGAAAGCACTATGACATGAAAAAACAGGAGCCGAAGAAACAACGCTTAAATACTTCTAACAGTGGAACCTGGACAAGCCTAAAAGCGGAAGGAAAATTATAATAAATTGATAGTAAGAAAAAATCCCTAGCGCACTGCGCTAGGGATTTTCTGTTTTTAATAAACGACTAAACTTTTTTAGACACTCACTTCGTGCGGCAATTAGTTAGCTCGGATTATGCTTTAAATAAAGGGAAATGAGTGCAAAACTCGTTGACTTCTTTTCCCACTGCTGCTAATCCATCTTCATCATTCCTGTGCTGTAAAGCTGCATCTATCCAGCCAGCGACTTTTTCCATATCGTCTACCGACATGCCTCTGGTCGTGATAGCAGCCGTACCTATACGAATACCGCTGGTAACAAACGGTGATTCTGTATCAAATGGAACCATGTTTTTATTGACGGTGATGTGACTTTTTCCTAGTGCCTCTTCCGCTTCCTTGCCGTTGATGCCTTTGTTTCTTAAGTCGATGAGCATCATGTGATTGTCAGTTCCACCAGAGATGATGTTATATCCTTTCGCTTTAAGCGAAATTGCAAGCGCACCAGCATTTTTCTTCACATTGACAATGTAATGCAAAAAGTCATCC
>JBBSPH010000297.1:0-3301 GCA_038258985.1 Flavobacteriales bacterium | reverse complement strand
GTATGAGTATGGGCGAGGAGCGTGCTTACGTTCAGCTTCTATTGAAAAATGACGCGATCAAAGAAAAGGAACTTTCTGAAACTACGGGAAGCAGCAAGGGAAAATTGATACCGACAGATGTTGGACGCGTGGTCAATGATTTTCTAGTCGAGCATTTTAAGAATATCCTAGATTATAATTTCACCGCTAGGGTAGAAGAGTCTTTTGATAACATTGCGGAAGGAAAAGAGGAATGGACGGACATGATGAACCATTTCTACAAAGATTTCCACCCAACGGTTACTGATGTTGCTGAAAATGCAGAGCGTGAAGTTGGTGAACGAGTTTTAGGGAAAGATGCAAAAACAGGCAAGCCTATATCTGTACGTTTGGGGCGTTTTGGTGCCATGGCGCAGATTGGTAGTGTGGAAGATGAGGAGAAACCTCAATTTGCCAGTTTGCTGCCCTCACAATCCTTGAATACGATTACACTGGAAGAGGTGCTGGATCTCTTCAAGCTACCTAGAACTGTTGGAGAATATAATGGGCAACCGGTTGAGGTGAATCAAGGAAGATTTGGCCCGTACGTTAAGTTCAATGAAAAGACGTTCGTATCCTTAGAAGATGGTGATGACCCGATGACCCTGACTTTTGAACGTGCAGGCGAGTTGATTGCGATGAAGGAAAAGGCAGACGCACCCATTCATATGTATGATGAACAACCAGTTACAAAAGGAGTCGGTAGATTTGGCCCTTTTATTAAATGGGCTGGAATGTTTATCTCGGTAAACAAGAAGTATGATTTTGATAACCTTTCCAATGCCGATATTGAAGAATTGATCAAGGATAAGATCCAGAAGGAAAAGGACAAGCTTATCGTTGATTGGGAAGAAGAGGGCATACGCATTGAAAAGGCTCGCTGGAGTAGACATAATTTGATCAAGGGTAAAATCAAGATTGAGTTAGCAAAAACTATTGATCCCTTAAAAATCACATTAGAGCAGGCTCAAGAAATGATTGCCAAGAAAGCGCCTAAGAAAAAAGCACCTGCCAAGAAGAAGGCAGCGGTGAAGAAAAAGGCACCGTCAAAGAAAAAGACCGCTTCCGCGAAAGCGAAAAAGAAATAATCACCGATGATTCTAGAGTATCTAAAACCTATAGATGAAGCCACGGTCGCTCATGCTAGGATGCAGGAACCACGGACATTAGGGCAGAGTATCCAGCTACACACGGCAGATAAAGGTTTACCTAATCTAGAGAAGGTCGATATAGCGATCGTTGCCATCTTGGAAAATAGGCTGGATGTTAAATCTCTTTATCAATTGCAGTCTCTCGACAGCATACGAGAGAAGCTGTATGAATTGTTCCCAGGCAACTGGCATTCATCCATTGCAGATTTGGGCAACATCATGCCTGGCGATACCGTAGAGGATACCTATTACGTTGTTCGTGAACTGACTTCTCATTTGCTTGAAAAAAATGTTCTTCCCCTTTTTCTGGGTGGAAGTCAGGATTTGATGTATCCGATCTACCGTGCATTTGACGGTTACCGCAAAATGATCAATGTGGTCAATATTGATAGCCGCTTTGATTTGGGCAATATAGAAATGCCTATTAGTAGTCGCAGTTACATTGGAAAAATGGTGGCTAACGAGCCGTATAACCTTTTCAATTATAGTAATCTGGGATACCAGACCTATTTTAATTCTCAGGATGAAATTGATTTGTTGGACAGGTTGTATTTTGACGCGATACGTCTAGGTCAACTAGATGCTGATATAACAATTGCAGAATCAGTTCTTAGAGATGCAGATTTTGTAGGCGTTGACTTTAAAAGCATCCGTGCAAGTGAGGTTTTGATGGAGAATGGAGAGGCAAACGGGTTTGATTCTGCGCAGATGTGTCGTTTGTCGAGATATTCGGGAATCAGTGATCGATTAAAAGTATACGGTATTTTTGAGCTTCCAATGGGTGATTTTGGACTGGTGTCAAGCGCTGTTTCCCAGGTGATTTGGTATTTTATTGAGGGGTATAATTACCGCAATAATGAGTACCCAGTTGATGTCTCCACAGGCTTTTTAAGGTATCAAGTCCCGATTAACGACGAGGTTTTGATCTTCTACAAGTCCAGCAAAACCGAGCGGTGGTGGATTGAGCTACCCTATATTTCACGTGTTAATAATAAACTAAAACAGTACACGTTATTACCCTGTGACAAGAACGACTATGTTCAGGCAACTGCCCAAATCCTTCCCGAAAGATGGTTGAAGGCACGACAGAAAAATGAGCTATAGTAAAGCTTCAAGGACACGTATAATTTAACAAACAAAATAGAAATAGTTGGCGGAATCAAATCTTTTAGATAGGTTTACCAGCTTAAATCTTAAACCTAAGAGGATCATAAATATGAAGAAGTTACTTATGCTAGTGGCGGTTGTGATGTTCCTTGCCAGTTGTGGTAAAGGAGATAGAGGACAACTGGTAGGTGCAAAGGGTAAAAAGTGGCATCCAGAAAAACCTTATGGAATGACACTTGTACCTGGTGGCGCATTCATAATGGGTAAAGCAGACGATGACATTGCAGCTACCTTAAATGCTCCAGCAAAAACTGTTACGGTCACCTCCTTTTATATGGACGAGACTGAGATTACAAATTCAGAATACCGACAATTTACGAATTGGGTTCGTGATTCAACACTTAGAATGCGTCTAGCCATCATGGCAGATGACAATGGCCTTGCTCCAGGAGACGGCGCTACGGGTGATTTTGCGTTTAAAGATGCCGCAGATGATCCATCTGTTTGGCAACAATATGTTTTGGATAATTATGTAGGTCTGGGTGAGACTGGTTATGAAGGACGTTACTTGAACTGGGACCAAGAATTAATCTGGGACACAGCAGATATTCCTGATGAGTATTATGCTGAGGCATATGACTCCATGTATATTCCTTATGAAGAGGCTTACAATGGTGTACGTACCATCGATGTCGAAAAGTTGATTTATCGCTATTCGGTTCAAGATGTAGAAAAGGCAGCTCGTAATCCTAACTTGAAAAGAAAGGATTTCATCAGCCAGGTGGAGACTAAAATCTATCCAGATACGACTGTATGGATTCGCGATTTTAACTACTCGTACAATGAGCCCATGCACAATGACTATTATTATCATGAAGCCTATAGCGATTACCCTGTAGTAGGTGTAAACTGGACCCAAGCCAAGGCATTTTGTCAGTGGAGAACGGTGTATCATGATGATTACCGCAGCAAAAGGAAATTAGAACGTGTTTTAGCCTACAGATTACCTACAGAGGCAGAATGGG
>JBBSPH010000296.1:0-3310 GCA_038258985.1 Flavobacteriales bacterium | reverse complement strand
ATTGCCTTTTACTTTTTGCGCTTTCGCGAAAGCGAAACTCATCAACAGCACCAGTGCAATTCCTATATTTTTCATGTAGTTTAGTTTAGGATCAAAGTTAACCAAAAACCGCTCCACGATTGAGGAACGGTTCTTAATGTATTGCCTATTCAGGCAAGGATCCAGTCGATGATGTAGAAAATAATGGCGATCATGGTAGCTTATTTTCACGTACACCATCGGCACCGTCGTACTGCCATTGGCCATCATTTTCTGGAATATATTCCTGCTCTACACGTATGTAATTTCCTGTGGAATCCTTTATCATCAGTGGTACATCCTCATTTTCTGTATCCTCTACCACCACAGGGCAGTCCAGACAAACGGCCTTGCCATCCTTGATTTGGTAGGTATATTCAATAGTATTGCCCAGATTGAATGCATCGTTGTTGATCCATGATCTGTAGCGCTCACCGAATCGCTCGTTGAATTTTGCCGTAGTCCCTTCTGGTAGATAGACCATCACCTCCACATCATGAGTGCCGAAGCCACCATTTTTAGGCATATAGAAATGATCTGCCGCCACAAAGGAAGAGTCGGTTAGCTTGTAGTCAAACTGGATCTGTTTAGCTCGCTCCTTAGCTTCTTCAAAACTGGCGCCCTTTGATTTATAGATTAGCTCGACGCGGGCAACGCTATCGGTTGTAGAACCTACGGCGACATTGATGTTGTAATATTTCACTACCGATTTACCGTCAATCTCATCAAATTCAAAATCTACACCGTTACGGCTGAATGAATTGCTGCGTTCTGCTCGTTCCAGTTGTAAAGAAAAAGTCTTGTTAGCATCAATTGAGAATTTCTCTATTTTTTGAACGTTTGCATCTATAGCCTGGCTTGCTGCGATTCTACCTATGATAATACTTAAGCCTATAACGGCTACGATCCATATAATGGTTAGCGGTATATAAACCTTGGATCCCAAAGTTTTCAAATTACTTACCAGCAACTTTAATCCCAGGACGGCAAGTAAAAACAACGGTATTCCAGCGGCAAGAATGATTGATAATACAAACCAAACCGTGGCATCCTCTGCAGGGATAACCCAGTCAAAAATGGTCATTAAGCTGTAACCGTCAATATCTATGGCACTCGCGGTAATGGTGGATACGATCAAGCCCACCAATCCTATAGTCGCAGTAAGGAAAAGGAGCAAACCAAAAATCTTGACGATAGCTTTGAGGATTCCAACAATTAATCGACCCAGAAAACTGAAAAACCGCACGGTACCTCGTTTACCCTTTTGACCTACTAAGCGGTGGCTGGCGTCGGTCTGCCCGTCAACCACCGGCTCAAAACCCTGCTTGAAATTTTCCTCAATATTAGAGATGTTTACCTCTTTGCCCATCATGGTCAACCGTTGGTTGGTGGTGATCGCATCTGGAATAAAAATCCAAAGCAATATATAGACAGGTATCGACCATCCAGCTGTTAGGATTGTGGCAAGAACCCATAATACCCGTACCCACACGGCATCAATGCCTAGGTAATAGCCTAGACCAGAGCTTACACCACCGATGTATCCCGTTAGCGTGTCACGGAATAGCTGCTTGTTTGCGGCAATATTGAAAGGGCGTTTGGCACGAGGTTCTGCTTCTGTAAATATTTCCTCGTCTACTTCATAATCCTCTGGCTGGCCCATGATGTCAATTACGGCCTCCACATGGTGGATGGAAATAACCTGCTGCTCATTTGCGCGCTTTTCAAGGAACAATTCTGCAATCCTGGATTCAATGTCGCCCATGATTTCATCTGCGCCGGTAGTGCCGGCAAAAGAACGGCGTACAGCAGCAAGGTAGCGTTGCAGGCGGTTGTAGGCATCTTCATCTATATGGAAGAACAGCCCAGCGAGGTTGATGTTGATGGTCTTGTTCATGATTTCTTGGTTTTTGAGTTGGTAACAATGTTAACGGCATTCCTGAGGTCATCCCAGGTTCCAGACAATTCGGTAAGGAAGATTTTCCCTGTTTCCGTCAGTCCATAATACTTGCGTGGTGGACCACCGGTGCTTTCTTCCCAGCGGTAATTGAGTAGTCCCGCATTTTTAAGTCTGGTAAGCAGCGGGTAGATTGTACCCTCTACGACAAGGAGCTTTGCATCTTTAAGCGTCTCAAGAATCTCTGCCACATAGGCATCTTCTTCTTTGAGAACCGATAGAATGCAGTACTCCAGTACGCCCTTGCGCATTTGCGCTTTTGTGTTTTCTATCTTCATGTTAGTTTGTATTAGTAGTTTCTTTATCCCGTACAGTAGCATCAGGAATAAAATTGACCGTTAACGGGTAGCGGTACATTTCTCCATCATGCGCTTTAACCGCCGCTTTGATCGTACACACCAGGTCCACGATCGCCAAAGCAAGAATCAATGTCCCACAGATGATACCGCTGGCGACGATAGTAGAAAATATGCCCATATTCTCTGCAAACGGGAAGTGGTCGTGATCAAAATGGTCAAAGTGGTCCCAGAGCATCGGCCCGCCAGAAATCATGCTACCTATAATGATACCGCCGCCCACAAGCGCAAGTATGACAGTCCAGAGCGTGATGCTCAACTGGAAATTGATCGCCTGTTTCCCGTGCCTGTCAATAAAGTCAGACTTTTTAGAAGTGACCATCCATAAAAGGATGGGCAAGATAAAATTCCCGAGAGGGAAAATCCATTTTCCAAAAGTGGCAATATGGATTCCCATGGCAATATTACGATGGTTGAATTGTTGATTTTTTTCCATTACCTATTATTTTGTTAGGCAAATATATATCTAAAAGATAGTATTATGCAATACAAAGTACCATATTAATTTTCAAACTCGTGTAAATTTCGAGTTCGCTTTCGCGAAAGCATAACAACCACAGGCTTCACAACAAAAAACTGAAAGTGAAAAATAATTTTAAGTAGGATTTATTTTTAAGCTGCAATCCGACAAAAACGAGCTCTTAGTGACGGATTTCACAGGTAATATTTTATAAAATGCTAGTAATCCCTCGCCTAAGAATAGGCGAGGACAGAAGTGAAACTTGTTTTGCTTCAGGAGTGGTTGAATTTCCACCGTGTTTTCATTGCTATTTCAGAACATTCGGTTGTGATCCTGCACCTTCAACCTATCCGTCTTCCAAACGGCTACCGCCGTTGTGGAATCCACCTTTCCTCTTCTGAGGAAAGGAGTTTTTTAGAATATTGCTACCACGAAATTATTAGTAGAACTGAAAATGCCGATGACTCCTCGCCTAAGAATAGGCGAGGACAGATTTGCTGAAAGCAAATCAGGAGTGGT
>JBBSPH010000295.1:0-3313 GCA_038258985.1 Flavobacteriales bacterium | reverse complement strand
GTAATCCAGAACTGGAGGATGCATGTGACTCCTCGCCTTAGAAGAGTCGAGGACAGAAGGGAAACTTGTTTCGCTTCAGGAGTGGTTGATGTTCCACTGGACTTACCTGTTAATTGCGAAATTATTGCTGCCTAATTAACTAAGACCAACGCTAAAAATCCTGAATAACACTTAAGAGAATTTGTCCTTTGGTAAACCCGTTGGTTAGCTCACGCATGTAGCCGGCTCTCGCCTGGAGGTTATCGCTAAACCTATAACCCAACCCGGCTTGTGACCAATTGCGGTCAAAAATATCAACGGTAGAGTCTCGCAATTGCTTCTCGCCATTCAAGAAAATCTCATTCCATAAAGCAATGTACAGAGGCCCTTCTACTCCATCCTTACACAATGGGATGTTAAGTGCTATCAAGTAACGCAGCCTACTGCGGAAATCCTCGTCAGGAATAAAACGCTCCTCCAGGCGGAAGCGGTGATTCACTTGCAGGTGTTTTGTAATAGCAGAGTTGAATGTCAAATCCTGGTGCAAACGATGCTCTATGGTCTTTACATCACTGTCGCCAAAGGGTTCACCATTCAAATATGCATAACCCGCTGCCACACCCACATTAAGGCTATCTGGCCGGTACATCACGTGTGCCCTGGCGATAAACTGCTGGAAATCATCTGCGATTTCATAAGTCCTATATTGAAGGTCGCCATTGACACTCCACTCGCTCGCCACAGGTACATTGAAAAAATACTGGCTCCACAATCCTGTTTCTGACACGCCACGTTGTGACAGCGAGAACTGACAGGCACTAACTATCAAGATAAGCGCAACTATTTTTTTCATGGCATCATTTGAGCCCGCAAATCTACAATTGGTCTTGGTGAGAAGCAAAAATACCAGCGTGCAACAAAATAATTTTCTGTTCACGACAACGTTATATTACTGGATGTTGGGAGGAATTTCGCTTTCGCGAAAGCGAAAAACACATCCCATACCGTAACAATAATCCGCATCGAGCGACTAACAAATTGTTGTGAAAGTCGCACCACTGCTGGCCTGAATTGATGTCAGGGATTGTTGTTTGGTACGATTATTGCTATAGTAAACAAGGTTGTCAAGAGCTGTCAACCGCCTAATTTTTAATCTTTTTATTTTAATGAGACAACTCAAAATCACCAAGCAGGTTACCAACCGTGAGTCTAAATCGCTAGATAAGTACCTACAAGACATCTCTAAGATCGACCTGATCACTGCAGAGGAGGAAGTGGAACTGGCACAGCGCATTAAAAAAGGTGATCAGAGAGCTCTAGAGAGACTGACGACTGCAAACTTACGTTTTGTGGTTTCTGTTGCAAAACAGTACCAGAATCAAGGGCTTAAATTACCCGATCTTATTAATGAAGGAAATGCCGGTCTCGTAAAGGCTGCCAAAAGGTTTGATGAAACTCGTGGATTTAAATTCATATCGTACGCGGTATGGTGGATACGCCAGTCGATCTTACAGGCACTTGCAGAGCAGTCTCGTATCGTGCGTCTTCCATTGAACAAAATCGGATCGATTAACAAAATCAACAAGGCTTTTTCGCACCTCGAGCAACTGCATGAGCGTCCACCATCTCCTGAAGAGCTAGCAACTGAGCTAGATATGACGGTAAGTGACGTGAAACAATCGCTTAAGAATGCCGGGCGTCACGTATCCATGGATGCGCCGCTTAAAGAAGGTGAGACTTCCAACCTTTACGACGTGGTGCGTAGTGGTGAGTCACCTAATCCTGACAAGGATCTATTGCATGAATCTCTTACACTTGAGATTACTCGTGCACTGGAAACGCTTTCCCAAAAGGAGGCAGATGTTATTTCACTATACTTCGGTATCGGGAACCAGCAGCCTATGAGTCTAGAGGAGATTGGTGAAACTTTTGACCTTACTCGTGAGCGCGTGCGACAGATTAAGGAAAAAGGTATCAAGAGACTGCGCCAGAACAGCCGTAGTAAAATCTTGAAGTCTTATCTAGGATAAGCTATTTTATTATACTGAATTTACTGAAGCGCCTTAACGGGCGCTTTTTTATTGAAAATAAGTTTTATTATATTTCGAATGATATAGTCGTTGCAACCTCAACAACAAACAGTTCATATATAAATCAAGTAGACTATTAATGAAATATTTATTTATTCTTTTTTATCTAATTTTCTTTTGCAGCTATGCGCAAGAAAATTACTCTTTTGATTATTTGCTGGAATATCAATTAATTTACCACAAAGACTCAACAAAGAACAGAATAATTAGGTACTTAACAAATTCAAAAGACAACTCCTATTTTATGAAAATCGTGGATAAGAATTCTTTATCATATGGATTGGAATTTGTAGCTCATGATAAATTGTATTCCAGTTCTAATTGTACCAAAATAGCTTTCTTAAATGCAAATGTCATAAACCTAACCTGTGAGGGTCTCTATTATCTTGAAAACTCTTATAAGTTTAGAACGAAAGACTATAAGTTTGAAAACATCAAGGATAAGCGAGAAGGTGATTTATCACGCCAACGATATCGCTTTACCTACATAGGTAAAAGGAAAAAGAAAAAATCTTTCCCTATAGGAACCAATGAGTATATTATAGAAAACAGTACTGAATTTCACCTCCCCATTCTTACGCATCCAACTGAATTTGAAGAATGGAAAAAAGAAGGTGGTATTCCGAATGGAATATTTAAAAGCAAATCATTTTTCGATTACCAAAATAATCTTGAGGCTACCTACACACTATTAAAGTATCAGAAAGTAGAAAAGACCGTCATCATTTCAGAGGATTGTAAGGAGCTTAAACAACTTAAAATACTAGTCAAAAATACTGGTAAAATCTTTTAGATGATGTACATTTTCTTAGGAATTCCTGACGTTCGTTTTATTCAATATTTCTCAGATTCACTTTTATATAACTTATGAAGTGATAATTAACAATCCTATATCCTCGCCTCATACGTATACAACTCATAATACCTACCACGCAATTCCATCAAGGAATCATGCGTCCCGCGTTCCACAATACTCCCTGCCTCAATAACTAAAATCTGGTCAGCTCTTTTAATGGTACTTAGTCTGTGGGCAATGACAATGGTGGTTCGGTCTTTTACCAACTCTGCTAGGGATTTTTGGATCAGGCCCTCGCTTTCGGTATCTAGATTTGATGTGGCCTCATCCAGAATGATGATTTTAGGATCTGCGAGAATTGCTCGTGCGATAGCGATCCGCTGACGCTGGCCGCCAGAGAGCTTGACTCCGCGCTCACCTATAAGCGTGTCGAGACCATCATCAAATC
>JBBSPH010000294.1:0-3319 GCA_038258985.1 Flavobacteriales bacterium | reverse complement strand
CTTAAAGGTGATTGCAGCCATTGATGCTTTGCAAACCGATAAACCCACATTTATCATCAAGGAATCTGGTAGAACCAAATCAGAAAACTGTCTAGTATTAATAAAGGAAGGACGCTACCAAGGCTATGGTTTTGTCGATCACGACATTCCAGTTACCACAATCGATGAGTGCGAGCATTTCATAGAACGCCGTACTCCCAATTACCACACGTACCAGATTATCAATACCTACCTACGTAAAAACGAAATGCGCAATGTGGTGCTACTTGACCAATTGAGTGCTTGATATAGAAGATGAGAGGATGAGAGGATCAGAGTAAAAGATTTTAATTTGATTAAATCCTATATAACACACTGCATTGATACCATTTATCAATTTTTATTGAAAGCAGCTTAGTGAATTTTGGTAGGAATATGGAAAATATCAAACATCAAAAAATTGAGTTTTGAGTTTTAAGTTTAGGTCTTGGGTCTTGGAATTTGAGATTTGGGATTTGGGATTTGGGATTTAAACCTTGGACTTTAAACCTTGCACCTAGCAGACTACTCCATTCAACCTACGTCTTCTGTTTCTTCTTTTTAGCGGCAGGAAAAAGGACATTGTTTAGAATCAAGCGGTAACCCGGAGAATTTGGGTGCAGACTCAACTCCGTTGGTGGATCGCCCACGCGGTGCTGGTAATCTTCTGGATCGTGACCGCCATAAAAGGTGAAAAATCCCTTACCACGAATTCCATGGATGTAGCGAGCCTCTTGATTTGATTTATTTTCTCCCAACACAAGTACGTTTTTCTTGACCTCTTCCCTGTCATAACTGGTGGTTTGTCCCATAAAACCTTTAACCAGACTGGTGTGGTTCTGATTAAGCATGGCTGGAATGGGATCCCATTTAGCGCTGAAATCCATTAATGAAAAATAATCCCGTTCCTTATCGATCCTACGTTTCTGAGTCATGTCGATGGTACTGAACTCGTACACCATGGGAGAACGCTCTAGCTTAAAATCAGTAAAGGCAAAAGTTTTAGTATAGTCCATTTTGTTCTGATAATCAGCTTCTGACGGGTCACCGTCAAACATGGTTTCGGCAATGTCGATACCTTCTGCTGCAAGAGCGATGTCAAAACTGTCAGTTGCACTACACATGGCAAACATAAAGCCACCACCGACGACGTAATCTCTAATTTTTAGCGCTACATCTCGCTTCTCTTCACTTACTTTGGTATACCCTAATTCTTTTGCAAGTTTTTCTGCATTCTGTTTTTCCTCAATATACCAGGGTGCAGTACGGTAGCTGCGGTAGAATTTACCATATTGGCCGGTAAAATCCTCGTGATGCAGGTGCAGCCAATCGTACAGCAACAGCTCATCTGCCAGCACTTCGGTATCATAGATCTTCTCATAAGGAATCTCCGCATATGTGAGCACCATAGTAACTGCATCATCCCATGGCGCTTTGCCGGTAGGCGTGTATACGGCAATCTTTGGCGCTTTTTCAAGCAGGACTTCCTGCATATTTTGGGATGGACTGGCGATAAGTTCGAGAATTGAACTTATCTCGCTCTCTGATTTTTGTTCAAAAGCAACACCTCTTACCACTAATTCTTTCTGGAATTCTTCGGTTTGAGGGATCAAGAATGAACCGCCGCGATAGTTGAGCAGCCATTTTACTTTGGTTCCCTTAGCAAGGATCCAGTAGGAAATGCCGTATGCCTTTAAGTGATCTGTCTGCGTTTCGGCATCCATCGGGATCAATAGGTATTGACCCATTGCGTTGGAACAGGCCATACATATAACGACAATACTTAATAAAAATCTGTTCTTCAAACTATCGGCAACTTTTAGTTAGTTAATTGATCCTGTGCAGCAAAGGACTTGATGGTAGTTCGCTTTCGCGAAAGCGAACTACCCTACAATTGCTCAAGATACACCAGCATCATCGTGGTATCAACTTTCTTGCCGCAAGTGCTAGAACGCCAACCCATCGTCATCATCACTTTGCGGCCCGCCAAAGGCATCACCCGGCGTCGGGTAGCGAGGAGCATCTGGCTTGAAGGTATCGTCATTTGCGCTGTTCATCTTTGACCCGAATTCCTGCGGCACCGACCACTGCTGGTCCAGGTTATCAAACTTACCGAATTGACCCATAAATTTAAGTCGTATAGAATCGGTGGCACCGTTACGGTGTTTTGCCACGATAAATTCTGCCTGGTCCTTTGTGGGCGTGCGGTCGTCATCATCCCATTCTTCCAGGTTGTAGTATTCTGGCCGGTAAATGAAGGACACAATATCTGCATCCTGCTCGATCGCTCCAGATTCCCGAAGGTCAGACAGCAATGGTCGCTTGCTGCCACCACGTGTTTCAACCGCCCTGGATAATTGTGATAGCGCGATTACGGGTACTTTTAACTCTTTGGCAAGTGCTTTAAGGTTACGAGAAATGGTAGATATTTCCTGCTCGCGGTTACCACCTTTGGCATTAGACTGAGCGGTCATGAGCTGCAAATAATCAATCATGATCAGTTTTATACCGTGTTGCGAAGCCAGACGTCTACACTTTGCACGCAAGTCAAATATGGAAAGGGATGGCGTATCATCAATGAAAATGGGTGCTTGTTCTAAGTCCTTCACTTTTACGTTCAACTGTTCCCACTCGTGGGCTTCCAATTTACCGGTACGTAGTTTTTCTGAGGATAAACCAGTTTCTGAGGATATCAATCGGGTAATCAACTGCACGCTGCTCATCTCCAGCGAGAAAAATGCTACGGGTATGTTGCTACCCACCGCGATATTCCTTGCCATGGAAAGCGTAAAAGCTGTTTTTCCCATACCCGGACGTGCAGCAACGATGATCAAATCGCTGGGTTGCCATCCACTGGTTAATCTATCAAGGTCGGTGAATCCTGTTGGGATTCCACTGAGGCCGTCGCGGTTGGCAATTTCCTCTATGCGTTCTTTTGCCTGACGCACGAGATCCATGGCAGTTTCCGTACTCTTGCGGATATTTCCCTGGGCAACTTCGTACAGTTTGGTTTCTGCTTTGTCCAATAGGTCAAAAACATCGGTGGACTCTTCATAAGAATCGTTGATGATCTCGGTAGATATTTTGATCAAACTGCGCTGAATAAACTTCTGCAAGATGATCCTCGCGTGGTATTCAATGTGTGCGGTGGAACTTACCATTTGTGATAATTGCACCAGATAATGGTCACCACCAACGGATTCTAACTTCTCATCCCTGCGCAGTTGGGCAGAAACGGTTAATAAATCCACCGGACTACCACTTTTAAACAATTTATCGATGGCGTCAAAAATGGATTGGT